>JABEVA010000365.1 GCA_013044065.1 Phycisphaerae bacterium | reverse complement strand
CACCGGCAAACGGCTGACCGTGGTCACCAACGCCGGTGGCCCGGGGGTATTGGCCACCGACGCACTGATTCTGGGCCAAGGCGAACTGGCCCCCTTGGCTCCCGACACGCGCGATCAATTAAATGCCCTGCTCCCCGCCCATTGGAGCAAGGGAAACCCCATCGATATTCTCGGTGATGCCGATGCCAAACGGTATGCCGCAGCCATAAAAATCACCGCATCCGACCCCAACAGCGACGGACTGCTCATCATTTTAACCCCGCAGGCCATGACCGATCCCACCGGAACCGCCGAGGCTCTGGTCGATGAGGTCAAAGGCCTGAAAAAGCCCGTACTGGCCAGTTGGATGGGTGGGGCCGAAGTTTCCGCCGGAGTCCGCCGCCTTAGCGCCGCCGGCATACCCACTTTTGCCTACCCCGACCTTGCCGCACGTACCTTTAACTTGATGTGGCGCTGGGCCTACAACCTCAAGGGAATTTACGAAACGCCGTCACTGGCCGCCGCCCCCGGCGATTCCTCCTGCGACTATGCCCGCGTGGAAGAACTCATTGCTCAGGCCCGCCAGGCCGGCCGCACCACGCTTACCGAACCGGAAGCCAAAGAGTTGCTCTCCGCTTACGGCATACCCGTGGTGGCCACCCGCATCGCCACCACCCGCGATGCCGCCATCGCCGCCGCCACAGCCATCGGTTTTCCCGTGGTCGTAAAACTTTATTCCCATTCCATCACGCATAAAACCGAAGTCGATGGGGTACGGCTGAACCTGAAATCCGCCGCGGATGCGGGTGCGGCCTTCGACCAGATTTATGCCTCCGTGGCGCGGCGGGTCGGCCCGGCCGCCTTTAACGGGGTCACCGTACAGCAGATGGTCGCCCATGACGGCTACGAGATCATCCTCGGCAGCACCGTCGATTTGCAGTTGGGGCCGATGATACTTTTTGGCACCGGCGGCCAGCTCGTGGAGGTATTCCGCGATCGCGCCCTGGCTTTGCCCCCCCTCAACACCACCCTGGCCCGTCGCATGATGGAACAAACCCGCATTTACACAGCGCTCCAGGGTGTACGTGGCCGCGATCCGGTGGATCTGGTGAAACTTGAACAGGTCATTGTCCGCTTCAGCCAACTCATCGTGGAACATCTGGCCATCAAGGAAATCGACATCAACCCGCTGCTGGTTTCCAGCCGGGGTATCACGGCCCTTGATGCACGCATTGTGTTGCAGGATGCCAAAACCGCCGCCACGAATTTGCCGCGCACCGCCATTCGGCCCTATCCCAGTCAGTACATGACCCGTTTCACCGCCCGCGATGAAAGTCCATTGATCGTGCGCCCCATTCGTCCGGAGGATGAACCTTTGATGGTGGAATTTCATCGCCACCTCTCCGACAAAAGTGTGCATCAGCGCTACATGGGAATGATCAGCTACGATAGCCGTGTGCTCCATGAACGCCTCATCCGGCGATGTTTCAATGATTATGACCGGGAAATCGCCTTGGTGATGGAAAAGCCCTCCAGCGCCGGCCGCCCGGCGGCAATTCTGGGCGTGGTCCGCTTATCCCGTATTCCCCATACCACCGACGCCCATTTTGCCCTGGTCATTGCCGATGAATATCAGCACCAGGGACTCGGCACCGAATTGCTGCGCCAATTGATTGCTGTGGCCCGCCAGGAAAAGCTTACCCACCTGGGTGCGGAAATCCTTTCTTCCAACAAAGAAATGCTTTCTCTCTGCCGACACGCGGGGTTTGTTTTCAACGAAAAAATCAAAGACGATCTGGTTTTGGCCAAGCTGGCCCTGGTACCAGCATAACCCGGGCCTGATCAAAATATCCGCCACTTTGCATCCGTCCCGAGATATGGGAATTGCGCCACCGTTCAGCACGGCCCCGAAGATACCGACATTCGTCGGGAGACCGCGGCGTCCCGAGGAATCGGGACCTCCGGCGGGCATACAAAATCCAAAATTACCAACTGCTCACTTCAGTTGCCCCCTCCCAACATGCAACAGAATAGATTTCCGCAGCGCCTCCGTTATTTGCTAAACTTTCGAGGTTTTCATTTGCGTAGCGTAGCCCCTGCCCTTCCCCGGCACTTTGCGCCTTTCGGGCGGCGGCGTAGAATTGCCTCATGGCAGATAAATACCGTATCGCCGAAGCCTCCATTTTTGCCAGCATCGCCATGATGCTGCTGAAGTTGATCTTCGGACTCCTCACCGGCAGTCTGGCCCTGCTCTCCGACGGATTACATTCCGGCCTGGATGTCACCGCTGCGGCAATCACCTGGGTCGCCTTGCATATCAGCGATCGACCCGCCGATGCCAGCCATAACTATGGCCATGGCAAGGTGGAAAGCCTGTCGGCGTTTGGTGAATCCATTTTGCTTTTGCTTACCGCGCTCTGGATCGGCTGGGAGGCGGTGAATTCTCTGCTGGGTCCGCCGGCGGTACCGGATACCGGTTACTGGGCCGGTTATTGCGCCATGGGCGTGGTGGCCGTGGCCATGATGACGGATGTGTGGCGAAGCCGGTTGCTCACGGCGGCCGCGAAAAAATATGAAAGCCAGGCGCTGCGGGCCGATGCCCTGCATTTCGGGGTGGACTTTCTCATTTCCTCGGTGGTCGTGGCCACTTTGGTGGCGGTACGCATTGGCGGAACGCGCTGGGCTCATGTGGATGCCGTCGGGGCTATTTTTGTGGCCATCGTGATGGTCGGAGCATCTTTGTCGCTGGCCCGGCAGTCCATTGACATTTTAATGGATCATTCGCCAATCGGGCTGGAAAGTTCGCTGACGGTATTGATGAAAACCGTCCCGGGCGTGGTGGAGGTGCGGCGGGTGCGGGCGCGACAAAGCGGGAACCGGCGGTTTGTGGACGCCACCATCACTGTGGATCGGCGGATGAGCATGGAAGCGGCCCATCAAATTGCCACCAGTGTGGAAGTGGCGGTGGAGCGCCAGGATCCCAGCATGGATATCACGGTGCATGTGGAGCCGGCGTAAGGCGGAAAATCCACCATCGGGTTATCACCCGGTGCGTTTGGCCTGGTTCCAGGGGATTTCGCAAAATTACAGCAAGTGTAGAGCCGGTGCGGGCCGGCGGCGGAAGCCGCGCAGCGTCCCGCGCCGCCCCCGGGGCGGTTGAATTATCGTTGATTGCGGGGTATCGTCGCGCCGTGGCCACGGTAGCCGCACAGACGCTGGACTTGCAAAAAGGTTGTCAATCATGGATCAGGCCCTTCGCGATTTGCTGGCTCAAGCCATGGACAAATCCGGTAAAGATTCAGTCGAAATGCTGGTTTCCCATGACGAAAACAGTGGACCCACGGTGCGCGTCACTATCGACGGCCAAACCCACACGCATGTGCTTAAGCCGCTGGCGGAGCTTTACGGCAAAGGGGTGGAGGCTCCCACATTGGATCCGGCGTCACCGGAATATATGCCGCTGTGTCTGGCCATTGAGGAATCCATCCTAAGCTGTGAACGCGAAACCCCCGATCTCACAGATACCCGCGTGTTGCTAGCCCTCGAACGCCTGGCCATAAAGCCGGAAGCGGATACCCACCCGGATGATGTGGCCTCCGATATTCAAAACGCGTTGCGCATGTGCTTAAGCTTGGAAAATTATTCACGGCGGGATGTGCAGCGGGCATTGCGCAAAATTGCTAAATCTGTTCAGCGACATACGCGTGCCGATGGACCGTATGGTTATTTGCGATTCATAGCGAAAGTTTTTAGCACTTCACGCTCATTTTTCCGCACCTGACGCCTCGATCCGCTTACGCCGGCTCCGCCCCAGCTCTGTTCGCAGGGCCGCGGCAAGCCATCCCGTTCGCATTTTTGCGCTTAACGTGGCGGAGTCCACTTTTCGCAGATTTTGCACAAATTCACGCCTCCGCCTGGTCGCGGGGATATGGGCCAGAAAAAAGGCCGCCTTGCCGCACACGTAACTCCACCCACTGCCCCGGATAATATGCCCCGCCAGCTGTGGCATAAAAGCCAGAATATGCCCCAGCAGGAATCGCCAAAGCAGTGGCCGGGGCATGCAGGAAAAAAAAACGATTTCAGCATTGCGTGCACTGTTAAACTTTTTGCGAAACGATGCTTTGCCATAAGTGACGCTGCCCAGATGGGTCACCACCGCCCCTGGTTCATACACACAATTCCATCCCGCCAGTGCCAGCCGGAAACCCAGTTCCACATCTTCCTGGTAGGCTTGCAGTGGCTCATAGAGTTCGCCGCCGACTTGTGCCAGCGCCGCCCGGCGATAAAACACCGCCGCCCCGCACCCCCAAAAGCACCCACGGGTTTGCATCAATCCCGCCTCCTCTAAAAAACAACCCTCGCCAAACCGCTGCGGAATTCCTACCGTGGTATAT
>JABEVA010000364.1 GCA_013044065.1 Phycisphaerae bacterium | reverse complement strand
GCCGTCGTCTCCGCAAGGCTCTTAACCCGCGCAGCGTGCAAATACTCCTGAATCCTGTCTCCTGGCTCATAACTCCTGCGGCCGCAGCCGCGCCGTGCTCCTTGAGCTCTCCTGCTCACCTGTTCACCTGTTCACCTGTTCACCTTTTCTCGGCGAAGCCGCCGCTCCCGTCTCCTGCGGCCACAGCCGCCCTTACCCACCCCCATGCCCCGCCTACTCCTCTTCATGGACATAAATTCCCCAACAACCGCCACCGTCCCGATCCACTCACAACAAGGCTCCGCTACCATCCCACACGCCGTGTTGCCCCCAACGCTTTCCAGCGCCTTCGGCCCACACCAGCCGCTTGCCTGGCTCATTCCCGATCGTATCCCCCTTGGCCGAATCACCCTGTTCCTTGGGCCGCCGGAATCCGGTAAAACTTCCGTCGCCCTCGACCTGGCCAACCGCCTCGCCACGGGCTGCACCTGGCCCGATGCCCAATCCCAACCGCCAGACCCGTCCGACATAGAGTTTCCGCCCGACACACCCACCGCCCTCCGTAACAATCCTACCTATCGCGAACTCATTCAGAGCCTCAATGCCAAGGTTGCCGCCATGTCCCCCGCTCCGGTCCCCCAGCGCCAGCCTGCCGATTCCGCAAGCGCCACCCACGGGGTGCTCATTCTCACCCCGTTTCAAAACCCATCCACCGCCATCGCCCCGCGCCTCCAGCAGTTCAATCCCAACCCCACCAACCTGTTCTATTGCCCCGACGAATCATTCAATTCGCCCCTCCCATCCGCCAACTTGCCCGCCCGCCTTCGCGCCGCGCTGACCGACCATCCCGAAATCAAACTCATCATCATTGATCCCATTCTCTCGCTGTTATCCCTATTGCCCAAAAACCTTCTTCCCGCATTCCTTCAGGAACTCAGCTTACTCGCCCACACCACCAGCATCGCCATCGTCGCCACCGCGCCGGCCCCGGCAACTATCCGCGTCACCACCAATTCACCCCTGGCCCAGCTAAGCTCCCACGCCACCGCCATTTACCAGCTATCCTTCGATGCCCGTCAGCCCAGCCACCGCACCATGCAAACCCTCAAATTCCCCGGCCAGCCGCCGCCACCCGCTCTCACCATCGAACTCGCCGACTGCGAAAACCGTTATTTGCTGGCCCAATATACTCTGCCCATCGCCCCGGCCGCACGCCCCGGCCTCCACGATGACGACCCTACCCCCAGCCAAATTGATTTTGCCGTCGAATTCCTGCGCGAAACCCTCACCCTCCAACCCATGAGCGCCCGCAAAATCCTCGAACATGCCCGCGACCACCGCATCCCCCCGAGAACACTCCACCGCGCCAAGGCTCTCCTGGGCGCGCGCAGCTACCGCCTGAACAGCGAACTTTTCGGCCCATTCTGGGCCTGGTCCATCACCGGCGAACCGGATATCAGCAACTTCAACCTGGAGAATTAAAAAAATGTTTGGCAATCTTGGCAATCTTGGCAACCTTACCCAAAAACCCCAACAAAAAGGCCCATTTTTCAAGATTGCCAACACCAAAACCTTGGCCATCTTGACCGTCGCCGTCGCCGCAGCGACAGATCTACTTTCGACTCTCAAAAATCTCTCCACCCGCGCAGCATTGATTGCGCCGTGTTCCTTGAGATCTCCTGCTCACCTTTTCTCGGCGAAGCCGCCGCTCCCGTTTCCAACCACCATCAACCGCGCAAACCATAGGCAAAAATAATGTCCAAACCATGTCCCGACAATTCGCCCCCAAGTTCCCCTGCCGGGACCATCACTTCCATTGATGCTGCCGGTGCCGTGCTGAATCTGGTTGGCCGTGGTGCAGAGATTGCCCCACGACATCGGCCCTATCAGCCGCATGGTGCGGCCGAACAGTTGCTTTATTCCCGCGCCCCGGAGATTTTGCTGGCCGGTCCGGCGGGTACGGGTAAAACCCGCGCGGTGCTGGAAAAAGTGTTTCTCTGCGCCCAGCGCTTTGCCGGAATGCGGGCCTTGCTGGCACGCAAAACCCGGGCCAGCCTTAGCCAATCCGTGCTGGTAACGCTGGAAGATAAAGTGCTCTGGGAAGGGCATCCAGTGTTGATCGGCGCCTCTCGGCGGTATCGCCAGTCGTACCAATTCAGCAATCGCTCGGAACTGGTGACCGGGTCATTGGATAAGGCCGATCGTATCATGTCCACCGAGTTTGACCTGATTGCCGCCTTTGAAGCCACGGAATTGACCCTCGACGATTGGCAGAAGCTCTTATCCCGTTTGCGCAACGCCCGGATGCCATTCCAGCAGGCGATCGCTGATTGTAATCCGAGTTATCCCGGCCATTGGTTGAACCGCCGTGCCGCCCAGGGTTTCATGCAGCGGTTGGTCAGTCGCCATCAGGACAATCCATCTCTCTGGGACCGGCTTCACGGGTGCTGGACCGCGGAAGGGGAAAAATACTTGGCCACGCTGGGGCGGCTTTCCGGAGTAACCCGCCGCCGGCTGCTCGATGGCCTTTGGGCCGCACCGGAAGGGTTGGTGTATCCCATTGTGCCGGAGCATATTCTACCCGACACGGGCAACAAACCGCCGCAGCCACCCTTACGGGTATGTGCGGGAGTGGATTGGGGTTTTCGCGATCCGATGGCCTTGGTCGTGGGGGTGCTCTGTGCCGACGATTGCCTGTATGTGGTGGAAGAGTATTACCAAAGCGGCCAGGTGCCCACGGAACTGGGGCGACGGATTCAGGCTTTGATGGAACGGTGGAACATAGAGATACTGTTTTGTGACAACTCCCGGCCCGAGATCATCGCGCAGTTGCGCCAATGGGATATTCTCGCCCGGCGGGTGCCGGTCAAATCCGTTGAATTGGGAATTTCCAAAGTGCTCGAACGCCTGCAAAACCGGCAGCTCAAGATTTATGACTGCTGTACCAACTTGCTTATACCTCACGCGGCCAATAATTGAACATTATCAAACATCTGGAAATTGAGCGTGAGGGTGGTCTTGAGTGCCTCCTGTTGGCGCGTGTTTATGGCGTCGAGGCTGTCGAGTACGGCGGCTTGGAATTGCTGGTGAGTGGAATAATAGCGACCGTTGAGACAGTCCTTCTTGATGAAT
>JABEVA010000363.1 GCA_013044065.1 Phycisphaerae bacterium | reverse complement strand
TTTTTGTTTATGTAGAAGGTGCTGACCTACGTATCTTCCGGCCCCATAAAGCCCATGGCCAGCAACACGAGCTCGGCGGGCCACTCCTGCTCGGAGCCGGGAATTTCTTTCATGGCCAGTTTGCCGTTATCGCGCAGCCAATCCACCCGGACGGTTTTCAGGGCGCGTACCCGCCCCTGATCATCGCCTAGAAATTCCTTGGTCAAAACGCAATATTGACGCGGATCCTGCCCGAATTTGGCTTTCGCCTCCTCATGGCCATAATCCACACGCAGCACGCGGGGCCACTGGGGCCAGGGGTTGTCCGCGGCCCGATTGACGGGCGGCTGGGCGAGCAACTCGAAGTTGACCAGCCCACGGCAGCCATGGCGCAGCGATGTGCCGATACAGTCGGTGCCGGTATCGCCACCACCAATGACGATGACATGCTTATCTTTGGCGGAAATATAATGGCCATCCCGATGGTTGGAATCGAGGAGACTTTTCGTATTGGCGTGAAGAAAGTCGACGGCAAAATGAATACCGGTCAGATTGCGTCCCGGGGTGGGTGGAAGATCGCGCGGTTTGGTGGCTCCGGTGGCCAGAATCATCGCGTCCACCTCTTTGAGCAGATCGTGTACGCTTACATCTTTGCCGACATGGGCATTGGTGACAAACCGTACGCCTTCCTGTTCCATGAGTTTTACGCGGCGTTCGACCACAGCTTTTTTATCCAGCTTCATGTTGGGAATGCCGTACATCAGCAACCCGCCAATGCGATCGGAGCGTTCATAGAGAGTTACCAAGTGCCCGGCCTTATTGAGCTGGTCCGCCGCTGCCAGACCGGCCGGCCCGGAGCCGATCACAGCCACCTTTTTGCCCGTCCGCACCGTGGGCGGCTGGGGCAACACCCAGCCCTGCTCCCAGGCGTTATCAATCAGCGCGACTTCAATATTTTTGATGGTTACCGGCGGTTCGTTGATGCCCAGCACGCAGGAGCCTTCACACGGAGCCGGACATACCCTTCCGGTAAATTCCGGAAAGTTGTTGGTTTTCCACAGTCGGACGATCGCTTCCTTCCAGTGATCGCGATACGCCAGATCGTTCCATTCCGGGATCAGGTTATTCACCGGGCAGGCGCTATGGCAGAATGGCACGCCGCAATCCATGCAGCGGGCCCCCTGATCCTGGAGTTGTGCGGCCGGAAGGTGATCGTGAAATTCATTCCAGTCCAGAATGCGCAAGCGCGGGTTGCGGTCGCCGGGCAACTGCCGGGGATATTCCATAAATCCGGTAGGTTTACCCATGTTGCACCTCCTCGGCAGCGCCGCTGCGGGCGTGCTCGGCCTGCTGCTGCAAGGCCCGTCGGTAGTCCGTCGGCATAACCTTATGGAATTGCGCGAGGGTGTTTTTCCATTCCGCGAGTATAGTTTTGGCCACGGTGCTCCCGGTGAAAGTTGCATGTTGTTCGATCAGTTCGCGCAAATCTGAAATATCCTGTGGCTCCGTGATTTTTTCCAGTTCCACCATGGCCAGATTGCAGCGGGCCAGGAACTGATCCCGCGGGTCGAATACGTACTCGATTCCGCCCGACATGCCGGCGGCAAAATTCCGCCCGGTCGGTCCCAGGATCACCGCCCGCCCTCCGGTCATGTATTCACAGCCATGATCGCCGACACCTTCCACCACGGCCCATGCTCCGGAGTTACGCACACAAAACCGCTCGCCGGCCACCCCGCGGAAGAAGGCCCGCCCGCTGGTTGCTCCGTACAGGGCCACATTGCCGATGATGATATTTTCGTGGGCGGCAAAAGTGGCCCGGCGATCCGGATAAACCACCACCTGTCCGCCGGAAAGGCCCTTGCCGAGGTAATCGTTGGCGTCGCCTTCGAGTTCCAGAGAGATGCCTTTGGCCAGCCAGGCTCCAAAACTCTGCCCGGCGGAACCGGTGAATTTAATCCGGATGGTATCATCCGGCAAGCCGGCTTCACCATACCGTTTGGCCACTTCATGGCTGAGCATGGTGCCGACCGTGCGGTTGATGTTGCGGATTGGATAATTGAGTTGGACCGGCTTTTTGGTTTCCAAGGCCGGCCGGGCGTCGCGGATCATGGTGTTGTCCAAAGCCAGTTCCAGGCCGTGGTCCTGTTTGCGCGTGGCGTACACTTCCACATGATCATGGAGTTTTGGAGCGGGCGTTAAAATAGGCGTCAAATCCAGCCCCTGGGCTTTCCAGTGCTGGATGGCCGCACCCACCTCCAGCATATCCACACGGCCAATGAGGTCGTTAAACTTGCGGAATCCCATGTAGGCCATCAATTGCCGCACTTCTTCGGCCAAGAGAAAGAAGAAGTTGACGACGTATTCCGGCTTGCCGGTGAATTTCTTGCGCAATACCGGATCCTGTGTGGCAATGCCGACCGGGCAGGTGTTGAGATGGCATGCACGCATCATGATGCAGCCCAGCGAAATGAGCGGCACGGTGGCAAAGCCGAATTCCTCCGCGCCCAGCAAGGCCCCGATCACCACGTCGCGGCCGGTTTTCAGCTGGCCGTCCACCTGTACCACAATGCGGCTTCGCAGATCGTTGAGCACCAGGGTCTGATGCGTTTCGGCAAGACCCAGTTCCCAGGGAGTGCCGGCATGTTTAATGCTCGTCAGGGGCGAGGCCCCGGTTCCACCATCGTGTCCGGCGATGAGCACATGATCCGCATGGGCCTTGGCCACGCCGGCGGCCACCGTGCCCACGCCCATTTCCGCCACCAGCTTGACGCTCACCCGCGCTGTGGGATTGGAGTTTTTCAGGTCGTGGATCAACTGCGCCAAGTCTTCGATGGAGTAGATATTGTGGTGCTGCGGCGGGCTGATAAGCTGCACGTCCGGTGTGGCATGGCGCAGCCGCCCGATGTAGCGGTCCACCTTGTGGCCGGGCAATTGGCCGCCTTCACCGGGTTTGGCCCCCTGGGCCATTTTAATCTGCAATTCATCGGCGTTGGTCAAATAGTTGATGGTCACGCCAAACCGGGCGCTGGCCACTTGCTTGATGGCGGAGCGGCGGAAATCACCATTGGCGTCGCGGGTGAAGCGCCGCGCATCTTCGCCGCCTTCTCCCGTGTTGGACTTTCCTCCCATGCGGTTCATGGCAATGGCCAAGGTTTCGTGGGCTTCCGGCGAAATGGAACCCAGACTCATCGCACCGGTGACAAAACGTTTGACAATTTCAGACGCCGGTTCAACTTCCGCCAGCAGCACGGGCGCTGGACCGGCCTTGAGCTTAAATAGACCGCGCAGCGTGCAGAGCCGCCCGGATTGCTCGTTGATCAACTTGGCATAACGTGCATAGACCTCGTGGCTGTTGGTGCGGGTGGCTTCCTGCACGTAGGCGATGGTCTCCGGATTGAGCAGGTGCTGTTCGCCGTCTTTTCGCCAGAAATACTGGCCGCCTTCCGGCAGCACCGGCAAAGGCACCGCGGCGGCATCCTCCGGAAAACCCAGAGCATGGCGGCGCAGGGCTTCGGCGGCCAGCACCGAAAAGCCCACGCCCTCGATTTTGGAAACGGTGCCGGCAAAGCAGCGGTTGATGACGGTGTGATCCAGCCCGATGGCTTCAAAAATCTGGGCACCCTTGTAGCTTTGCAAAGTGGAAATGCCCATTTTACTCATCACCTTCAGCAGGCCTTTTCCTACGGCCTTGATGTAATTTTTCGCGATTTTAGTGTCATCCAGCGCGGTGTCCAGGCTCTTTTCCTGGCGTAGACGCCATAAAATTTCAAAGGCCAGATACGGATTGATGGCATCAGCACCATAGCCGATCAGCAAGCAGTAGTGATGCACTTCACGGGCTTCCCCGGTTTCCATGACCAGGCCGATACGGGTGCGTGTGCCTTGACGGACGAGGTGATGATGCACCGCGCCGCAGACAATCAAGGCGGGAATGGCCACTTTGGCCGGCCCCATCGCTCGATCGGACAAAATGACGATCCCGCAGCCATCGCGAATCGCCTGGTCCGTCTGCTGGCAGATACTTTCCAGGGCGTCCACCATGGCATCCGGGCCGCCGCGGCGCTCAAAGACGGCGCTGATCACCCGACTTTTCCAGCCGCGGTGGTTCAGATGGGCCAGTTTGGCCAGTTGTTCATTGGTGAGAATCGGCTGCGGGAGCAGCAGGCGGTGGGCGTGGGCGGGCGTGGCTTCCAGCAGGTTTTTTTCCGGGCCGATGTAGCTTTCCAAACTCATCACAATGGATTCCTTATCAGAATCCAGCGGCGGATTGGTCACTTGGGCAAAGGTTTGCTTGAAGTAATCATAGACCATTCGCGGTTGATCGCTTAAGCAGGCCAACGCGGCATCATTGCCCATGGATCCGATAGCTTCCAGTGCTTGCTGGGCCATGGGAACCATGAGTTTGTACACATCTTCGGTGGTATAGCCCAGGCACTGGGCACGCTGGAGCAGGGCTGGGGAATTCAGGCCGTCGGTTGGGGTGGCGTCCGGAATTTCCTCCAAGGTCAGCCGCTGTTGCTCCAGCCATTGCCCGTACGGATGCTCGGCCGCCAGAGCGGCTTTAAGTTCTGAATCATCAATGATGCGGCCCTGGCGAAAATCGACGAGAAACATGCGCCCCGGTTGCAGCCGACCCTTACGCACCACATTCTGGGGTGGAATATCCAGAACGCCCACCTCGCTGGCCATGATCACGCGATCGTCGGAGGTGACGTAATAGCGGCTGGGGCGCAGCCCATTGCGGTCCAGCACGGCTCCAATGTATTGGCCATCGGTAAACGCCACCGATGCCGGGCCATCCCATGGTTCCATCAGGCAGGAATGATATTCGTAGAAGGCCCGGCGGCGTACATCCATCGATTCATGGTTTTGCCAGGCTTCCGGAATCATCATCATCATCGCATGAGGGAGGCTACGGCCTGTGTGCAGCAGCATTTCCAGACAGTTATCAAATTCGCCGGAATCAGAGGTATCCGGCTCAATTACCGGCTTAATTTCATCCATGTGTCGGCCAAAAAGAGGACTTTGGAACATGCCTTCGCGGGCGTGCATCCAGTTGATGTTGCCGCGGCGCGTGTTGATTTCACCGTTATGAGCCATCATCCGCATCGGCTGGGCGCGATCCCACGAGGGAAAGGTATTGGTGCTGAAGCGGGAATGCACCAGCGCCAAATGGCTGACATAATCGGGATCGGTGAGGTCTGGGCGAAAATATTCGCGCACTTGCGCCGAGGTAAGCTGGCCTTTGTAGATCAACACCTTTGTGGAGAGGCTGCAAACATAAAAATAGGAAGCCTGGCTTATATCCAAGGCGTGAATTTCCCGGCTGAAATTTTTCCGGGCAGTGTACAATCGACGTTCCAGCGTATCGGGCATCTGAGCTTCGCTGCCCTGCACAAAGAGCATGCGCATGCGCGGTTCGGTGCGGCGGGCGGAGAGGCCGATGGTGCTGTTGTCCACCGGCACATCGCGCCAGCCGGAAAATATCAGCCCACTTTCGCGGATGACCCGTTGCACAATTTCTTCACATATCACGCGTTGTTCATTATCCGATGGCAGAAAGACGATGCCTGTGCCATAACGTCCGGCGGGTGGCAAGGTGAGATTCAGATCGCGGCGGGCCACTTTGACCAGAAACGCGTGCGGCATCGCCGTTAGAATACCCGCGCCATCGCCGGTGTTTTCCTCGCAGCCGCAGGCTCCGCGGTGTTCCATGTGTTCCAGCATGGTGATGGCATCGGTGACGATATCGTGGCTCGGCTGCCCCTTGATGTGCGCAATAAAACCGACCCCGCAACTGTCGTGCTCCTGCTGCGGATCGTAGAGTCCTTGCTTTTTTGGAAGTCCGGCCGAAAAGTTCGGTTTCTTCAATGTATTAACCTCCGTGTGAGCCGATTCCCGGCTCCAGCACCCACCACGCAAAAACCCCTCCAGCGCCAGGCCCATCCTCTCCAGAGGATAGAGCCTCGTAATTTTATCCAATTCGGCGCTGCATATCAATATAAGCTTGGGAAGAAATCAGGTTTGGGTGGGGCCAGATTCTGTGGCAACGGCCCGATTCCGTCCAAAATCAATGCCGAAACCAATTCCACCCTTATTAGCCGCGGGCATCGTGCCCGGGGGATGACGAGGATTTCGCACCATCCCGGTGGCCGAAATGTTGCTGGAGGATACCGGGATAAACTCCGGACGCAGGGGCACGCAGAGCGACGGCGACGGGGGATTCACCGCAGGGGACGCAGAGGTGCGCAGAGGACGGAGGCGATTTTTACCCTCCCGACAGACATCGGGATAAACTTCGGCGCGATCCCGATAGCAGTTTTTGCCGTTTGGTCATCGGAACAGGCGACACGAAGAACGGACCGGGGTCTCCGCAGCGCGGCTGTGGCCGCGACCAAAGACGGGAGGCGGGAACACAATTTTTCACCGCAGGGGACGCAGGGGTACGCAGAGCGACGGCGACGGGCAAGATTGCCAAGATTGCCAAGATTTTGGTGTTGGCC
>JABEVA010000362.1 GCA_013044065.1 Phycisphaerae bacterium | reverse complement strand
GGAGAAGGCCGCGCAAGCCGCGGCCCGCGAGAAGGCGGCTTTGGCTCTGGCGGCCAAGCAGAAACTGGCCGCCAAGCAAAAGGCTCAGGAACTTGCGCATTCGCACCAGCCGGTGGCACCGGTTCATCCGGTCTCCGGCACTCCGGCTACACCCAGGCCGACTTCCACGGTCAAACCCGCGCTACCCATGGAATCGCCGGCCCAGGTCAACGCCGAACGGGCTTCGCTTTTGACGGTGGAAGCCGATGACGCAGTCAAGGCCGGTAAATATCAAAATGCCATTACGCTATATACGGCGGCTTTGGAGCTTAATCCACGCAATGTGGCGGCTCGGTTGGGCCGACGCAATGCCAAAAAGCTCGCGTCCGGGCAATCGGTCAGCTTGCTTTCCCAGACCATTTATAGCAACGCCATTTTGGCCCAGCGGGCCGAGGTCATGTTCAACACCGCACTGGAGCATTCCAATGCCCAACTAAAAATCGGGCATTACAACCGGGCGCTTAACAGTGCGGATAACGCTGAAGCCGCGGCGACGAGTTCTCGTCATCTGCTCTCTCCGCGTGTCTATCACCTGATGATTGATCGGGCCAAGCAGCAAATTGCCATGGTACAGCAGCAACAGGCAATGGCCCAGGCGGCGATTGCCAAAATTCAGGCGGAAAAAATTCAGCAATCCCAGGTGCAACTCGAGGCCCGTGTGGCCGCGGAACGGCACCTCCGGGTCAATGAATTGATGCAGACTGCTAACAACTACTATAAACAGCAGCAATACCAGCATGCCTTGGATACCCTCGACCAGATCGTGGCGATTGATCCGCAGGATTACACCGCCCGTTTCATGCGCCGGATGGTACAGGACCAGATTCAATATACCAAGTACAACCATTACGCCAACCATCGTTCCCATAGCATTCAGGAAAACGAGGTGGCCAATGAAGAAGAAACCATTCCGTATCAACGGCTGCTCATTTATCCCCGCGATTGGCCGGAACTATCACGCATGCGCGAAGCCGAGATGACTTCTTCGGAATCGCCCATGGATCGCAAAGTGGATAAGCGACTTGGCGAAAATGATCCCAAGATTTCCGCTTCCCAGATACCCTTTGAAAATGTCGTTGATCTGCTGCGCAATCAGACCGGTCTGAACATTGTGGTAAATTGGAGTGCCTTGGCGGCGGCCGGGGTTGAAAAAACCTCTCCGGTAAGCCTGACCTTGCGCGATGTGCCTTTTAAGAAAGTGCTCCAGATTGTACTCCAGCAGGTGCAGGGCGGCGGTTCAACGCAGCTCGGCTACAGTGTGGACCAGGGTGTTATTACCATCAGCACCAACGATCAGTTGGCCCAGCAGAAAGTGGTCCGGGTGTATGACATTCAGGATTTGCTGGTGAAGGCCCCTAATTTCAGTAATTTTCCGCAGTTTAATCTGCAATCCGCTACGCAAAATACCAGTACCAGCGTCAGCAGCGGCAGTGCAGGATCGGCCAACAATCAGGGCAACCTGTTCGGTGGCGGCGGTAGTGGGGCTGGCAGTGCCGCGTCCACCACCACCAGCAAGAAGGCGATGGTCCGCGAAATTACCAAGCTCATTGAAAACACGGTGGATCGCAACACCTGGGTGGATAACGGTGGAACCGTTGGCACCATTCGCGAGATCAGCGGCCAGTTGGTGGTCAGTCAAACTCCAGCCGCTCAGCAGAAAATTACCAGTTTGCTCCAACAATTGCGAGAATCGCGGGCCATTCAAATCTCCATTGAAGCTCGGTTCCTGCTGGTGGGAACAAATTTCCTCAACGATTTTGCGTTTGGCTGGAATCTGACGTTCCCGCAAGGATTCTTTGGCCCGGATATCGCGCCGCTTACCGTTAACAATAACACGGCCGCTATCGCCGCGCCGGAATCCACCGGTATTGTCGGCTCGCTGGGTGGGAACGGTGCCGGAACGGGCAAGGCCAGTCCGTCTAATGCCTTGGATATTTCCGGCGGAATACTCTCCAATTATCAGTTGAATTTGTTCATGCAGGCCACGCAGGAAGATGTGCATACCACCACGGTTACCGCGCCGCGTATCACGCTCTTTAACGGCCAGCAGGCATACATTACCGTGGCTCAGCAGCAGAATTTTGTTTCCAGCTTCACCCAGTCTGTGGGCGGTGGCGGTATAAACGGGGTTGGTGGCGTAGGCACCAATCTGAATATATCCACCCTGACCACGGGCGTGGTGCTGGCGGTGCAGGCCACCGTTTCCGCGGATCATCGCTACGTGGTGATGA
Organism: Phycisphaerae bacterium; assembly: GCA_013044065.1. Taxonomy (GTDB): domain Bacteria; phylum Planctomycetota; class Phycisphaerae; order WQYP01; family WQYP01; genus JABEVA01. The sequence continues at coordinate 10,934 of JABEVA010000362.1, read as the reverse complement.
CCTTGCAGCCGTCGCTTTCCACTCTTAACGGCTTGCAGACCTTTAATATCAGTGGGCAAAGCACGGAAGCGGCCACCACTTCGGGCATCCCGTTGTCCGGCGGCTTTGTGCAGTTGCCCAATATCTCGCTGACTGAACTGGCTACAACCGTGAGTGTACCCGATGGCGGCACGCTGCTGATTGGTGGACAGCGGCTGGTGGGCGAGGTTGAAGTGGAATCGGGTGTACCCATTTTATCCAAGATTCCGATTATCAACCGGCTCTTCACCAATCGCAGCTATGTCCGCGACACCAAGGTGCTGCTGATTCTGGTGCGGCCACACATAATCATTCAGAAGGAAGCGGAAAAGAAACAGTTCGGTCAGAATTACTGATCGACCAGTGGCTGATCTAATGGCCGAGCGCTTGCCGGATCGGCTCCAGAAGAGCTACCATGGTTGGACTAAAAGGCTTGATTAAGAGAATTTCCGGTAGCACCCCAAGAATGATCGCTCCGGCAATCAGCGGCAAGAGCACCAAGCGTTCGGCCAGCAGCAGGGGCGAAAAGTGGTGGAATTCCGGCTTGGGGCCGCCCAGATATATCCGTTCAAATGTCCATAGTATATAGGCTGTCGTCAAGACCATACCCGCAGCTGCAACAACCCCCATGATCGTTGGCAGCGACCAAATCGGGGCTGTTGGTGGTCCGGCAAACATGCCATGCGATCCGATGGCTCCGAGAATGATCATCATGGGCCCGGCAAATAGACATAGTCCAGGCATACCCAAGGCTGTCGCCATACCCAGCGCCGATGCCCCGAAAAATCCCGGCATCTGCCGGGCCAGGCCACCCAACCGGTTCAAATCGCAATGATGAGCGCGCTGCTCAATAATTTGGGCCATCCAGAGCGTGAGTCCCATCGCCACCGAAAGTCCTATGATTTGCGTCAGCGCCCCTTCCAGAGTCAGCGTGTTAAGCAGGGCTATGCCTAATAGGACGTAGCCTGCCTGCGAAATTACCCAGTAGCCCAGTAATCTTTTAAGATCGGTCTGGGCTAACGCGCAAAGTCCGCCGTAAACAATTCCGACCACACCAAGAATTGCCAACGGAAGATGGTTCACCAGAAATTGGTATGGCAAAAGCCCCAATAAAATTCGCAACATTCCATAAGCGCCGATGATGGCGTTGGCCGGAATTAACAGCATGGCCGCGCTTGCGGTGCTTTCGGCCAGGGTGTCGGGAATCCACAGATGCAGTGGGAGGGTGGGCAGTCGTGTGGCCAGACCCGCAAAAATTAAAAAGAAGATCAATTCGCCCAAACCATCTCCAGTTTCTCCCGGCTTGAAAAGCGACATAAATTTTGAGTTGTGTAAAAGCAGCGGCAGGTCAAGACCGCTGTGCTCAATGCCAGCCTTCCGCGTGGCAACAAGCATGACCATCACCCCCACAAAAATCAGAGCCGATCCCAAGCTCTGGAACAGGGCGAATTTCATGGCTGCGGCCTGACTGCGCTGCTTACCCCATAATGCAATGAGAAAATAGCCGGGAATGACGCCCAATTGCACAAATACAGCAAAAAGCATTAAATCCCGGGAAACCAAGGCCCCGATTGCCGTTGCCGCCAGAAACATAAGCAAAATATAGAAGCGCTTGGCCTCCTGTTGAATTTCCAGACCGGCCAGCCCCGCTATTACTGCCAAGGCCAGCACCAGCAGGACCAGCGGCATGGATAAGTTGTCCACCCCGACATGGTAATACATGCCAATGGAGGGCAGCAATCCCACCTGCTGCTGCAACTGCACGGCCTGGTGGTGGATGTCGGCTGCGGACCAGTTGAACAAATACGCGACGGCAATTCCGGTCGCCAGCATCCCCGTCAGCAACATCAGCGAGGCCGTCCGAACTAACCGGATCCGCGAACTGGGTAGTAACGCCAAGGGTAGGGATCCAACCAGCGGCAATGCAATCAGACAGGTTAGAATGGAACTGGAAGCGTAAATTGACAAAGCGAACTCCAAATTAGACGGTTAAACTTAGCGCCTTGGGTATCTTTCATATTATGGTACTCACCGCTGCGTGGATGTCCCGTGTCGGCTCTCACCGCTGGACTCATGGCCGATGATACCGCGCCGGATCAAGCCAGTGCCATCGAAATCAAGATGGCCGCCGCCACCAGACCGACGCTGATCAGCAAGACCAGTCCGCCACGCACACGACTGGAATTCAAAAAACGCGCCATCGGTCCGGGCATTGGCAGGGCCGTGAAGCGATTCCAGATCCCAGCGGACCAGGCCTCCTCCACCAGGCTCACCATCATGCCGGCCACACGTGAAAAAAGCGCGGCGAAAATCAAAAGTAATTCCAAGACAGTGCGATCCATAAATTTCACCGCCATCGCCAAGCCTTTCAGCAACAGTCCAGGAATCACCAGCGATACTTCCTTTATGAAAAATTCACCATGGAACCAGATATACAGCAGGTTGATGCCGGGAATTCGTCGCAGGCGGTCCGCTCTGGTCAGGCCGCGAAAATACAGCACCAAAGCGGTGATGGTACCGGCTATGGGCAGCCATAATTGCCAAGGGATCTTTCCGGCAGTGGTAATGCTGGAAGTGTGTGCCAGATGTGACAGAACGCCGGGAGCCGCATGGGCCAACAGAGCGTTGATGCCGAAAAAAGGTTCATGAATGCCTACCGCCAGCACCATCAGTAAAACCAATGGCAATGTGAGTACTGCGGATTCCCGGCTGACTGCGGGTGGATGGGCCGCATCCCGGCTGGTCCCGCCGAAGACCAACCACCACCACCTCCACAACACCAAACTGTTTAAGCCCACAGCCACCAGCGGTACCCAATACAATAGGCCACCAAAGCCTTCCAGTCCGCAGCCATAGTGATGCAGCCAGAGCAGCGTCCGCGGCGATTCACCTGGTATCATCACATTCATCACCTGCGAACCAATGACCACAAAAATCAGGGCCGCTCCGGCGGTAACGGGAAGCTTTTTCCATAAGCCCCCCAATGTTCGCACATCGCCGCGTCCGCCATTACACGCCAGCACCATGCCGCCGACTAAAAATAAGCCCAGTGCCAAGGTTGCCCAGAGAATGGCATGTTCCATAGCCTGCACCCAGGCTCCAGCACCAAAAAGCAGGAAGCACCAGCCATACTGCGCACTGACGATCCACCACGTCATGCGTTTAATATCGGTCTGAGCCCAGGCGGCCAGAAGGGCCGTGCTCAAAGTGGTACATCCCGCAATGGCTACGATTAAACGGGCGTCGAGTGTGAAAAGCGGGTATAACCGCCCCACGACATAAATACCCAGCAGGGGAAGAATGGCACCAGTCAAAAGGCCATTGAGCGGAGCGGGGGCCTCCAGCGTATCCAGCGGGCAGGCCTGAAACGGAAACTGGCCGGCCAAGGCCATGCTGAAAAGCGCGCAGCCCACACCGCACCAGGTTAAAAAATTTAGGCCGGCGGCAAAGGGCCCGCCGCGGAAATGCAAGATTTCAAGATACGATTGAACTCCCAGCGCGGCCTGCAAGTGCGGCCCAATAGCGGATAAACCAACGGGGCCAAACAGTTCGTCGCCGGTCACGCCGGTACGCGAGATAAATAAGGCCACCCCAATCAAGAAACAGGCCATGCCCGCGGACAGCATTGCCAGCGATGGCCACGCGGTGCTTTTATGACCAGATCGTGTCAAGCCCGCCAGTACCACGGATCCGACAATCGCCGCGACATAGGCCATTGCCATCAAGGCCAGCAAGGTGCCGGCCAAACACGTCGCCATTGCCGCAAAAATAAACAGACAGATCATGGCATAAAGATAGGGCGGTTCATCACTGCGCTTCAGATACATCATAAGAAATATCTGACCCGGCACTGCGAGCACCAAAATGAGCATGAGCATCAGAGCGGTGAGCGGATCGCCGATCCGACTGGTGTGATCAATGACCATCGTGGTCGATAAAGGGGAAGCCGGCGAGGCCAGTTCCATCCAGGACAGTATGGGGTTAACCGAAGACGGAGGTACATTGATCATGGCATGGTTGATATGTTCCACCAGGCCAAGCATAGTGGTGGCCAAGCTTAGCAGTAGAAAGCCGGTTGCCAGATAAGGACTGGACGCTTTGAGATGGTGCCGAAACACTGCCAGAATGAAGGCCCCGGCCAAAGGTACCAGCACCGCTAGAAGAAAGATCTCTGAGGAGTTCAACATAGGTCAGGCGGCATCCTTATTAACGGCATCAGTTTACCGTGCCGGGGAGGGTTCATCCAACGCCGCGGTGCAGGCCCCTGAAGCGGCACCTATAATAAGACAGGATTTTAACCAAGGAGTTGATTATGGCTGAGTTTTTCAAGACCAACGAAGGCACGGTGGATCGCGTAGTGCGCGTAATCGTCGGGCTGGCCATTTTAAGCCTGATCTTTGTCGGGCCAAAGTCGCTCTGGGGGCTGTTGGGCCTGATACCGCTGCTGACGGGCATTTTGGGTACCTGCCCCGCGTATTCATTGCTGGGTATGAGCGCCTGCGGCCGCTGCGCTACCAAACAACCTCCGGCACCGCATTGAATGACCGGTGGAACAGTGAGAGGCGGTTTCAAATTTTGGCAATCAGAATGCTGGTGTTGTGGCCGCCAAAGCCGAAGCTGTTGCTCATGGCATGTTTTATTTGGGCTTCCCGGGCCTGATTCGGGATATAGTCCAAATCACAGAGTTCGTCAGGTTCATCGTAGTTAATGGTGGGGGGCAACAGATGCCGGTCCATGGCCAGGCAGGTGATGGCCAGTTCAATGGCCCCGGATGCTCCGAGGCTGTGGCCTAACGCACCCTTGGTCGAACTGATGGGAATTTTTGCGGCGTGGCGACCAAAAACCGTTTTAACCGCGCGAGTTTCCGCCAGATCCCCAAGAATTGTGGAGGTGCCGTGGGCGTTGATGTAGCCCACCTGCTCCGGTTGAGCGTTGCCTTCGCGCAGGGCTTTTATCATGGCCTTGGCGGCACCAGCGCCGGTTTCGTCGGGAGCCGTGATGTGACAGCCATCGCCGGTGGCCCCACACCCGACCAGTTCCGCATAAATTCTGGCTCCGCGGGCTTTGGCATGTTCATATTCTTCCAGCACCAGAACGCCCGCCCCTTCCGACATCACAAAACCATTGCGATGCTTTTCAAAGGGGCGGCTGGCCTGCTGTGGGCGGTCATTCCAGGTGGAAAGCGCCCGCAAGGCGCAAAAGGCCGCCAAGCCCAGCTTGGTCATCGCCGCCTCGGCTCCGCCGGAAAGCATTACGTCCGCCTCACCGTATTGAATGGTGCGAAACGCATCTGTAATCGCATTACCGGAGGTGGCGCACGCCGTAGCCGTGGCCGACACCGGACCTCGTAGTCCCCATTGAATGGATAGATTGCCGGCGGCGGCATTGACCATCAGACGGGGAACGGTAAAGGGTGATACCCGGTCGACGCCACGAGCCAGCATTTTATCGTATTGAATTTCCATCTCTTCAATGCCGCCGATGCCGGAGCCTACAATCACCCCACAGCGATCCGTATTTTCCCGCGAAAAATCCAAGCCCGAATCCCGGACCGCGTGAATACCCGCCACCATGCCATAGACACTAAAGCGGTCCAGCCGCTTTATTTCTTTGGCGGAAAGAGACTTTTCCGGGTTAAAAGTGGCCGCCGTTATTTCCCCACCGATCTGGGAAGAGTACCCACTCACATCAAATCGGGTCAAGCGTTGGATACCACACTGGCCCGCGTTCAAACGGGTCCAGAATAGATCCAAATCGTCGCCCAAGGGTGTCACCACGCCCAGACCGGTTATGACAACTCTTCGTTTTGACATGTAAAGGGGCTACTCCAACGCTGCGGCCCGCTTCCGGGCGGACAGGTTCCCGGAACGGCTCAAAAATACTTTGGCCGGCAGGCATCACTGCTGCGGCTTTTGCAGCTTGGCGGCAATCGTCTTGATATAGTCGATGGCCTGGCCAACAGTCTGAATTTTCTCGGCTTCTTCATCCGGAATGGACATTTCAAATTCGTCCTCGAATTCCATGACCAGTTCAACTGTGTCGAGGCTGTCGGCATTGAGATCGTTGACGAAGCTGGTATCGCGGGTTATTTCCGCCTTATCCACCCCCATTTGTTCGGCCACAATATCAATTACCTTCTGTTCGATTTCATCAACTTCAGCCATAAATTTAAGGCCTCCAAAAAAAGCCAACCAACACTATACTCAACCAAACTGTAACTGCAGTCAGCGCCACATGGTGCGGACTTTCACTGGAAACGATAGATTACCGTAGTTGGGCATAATTGGCAACGCCATTCCCAAAGAACATTGAGCTTCATACCTGCTTAACCAACTCTCACGATACGGCACCAAGCCTACCATGTTTGGTGCAACTCGGCAATGGTCGATCGGCATAGGCACCACAGACGTCTGGCCGGAGCAACCCTGTCGGCCTCCATCTTGTTGCCGTATCGCGTCACATGCTCATGCCGCCGTCAACCACGAACACCTGGCCAGTAATATACCCCGCGTGTGGGCCGGCCAAAAAAGCCACCATCGCCGCAATGTCGTCCGGTGCCCCAAAGCGGCGCAGCGGAATCAGGTCCAGCACCTTTTCCTTGATCTGCGGCGGGAGCACCTCGGTCATATCTGTGGTGGTAAAGCCGGGGGCCACGCAATTGGCGGTAATCTGCTTGCCGGCCAGTTCGCGGGCGATGGATTTGGTCATACCGATAAGCCCCGCCTTGGAGGCCGAATAATTCACCTGTCCGGCGTTACCGATGATTCCGGAAACAGAGGTGATATTAATGATTCGGCCAAACCGCGCGCGGATCATGGCCCGGGCCGCAGCCCTGGCCGCCACAAACGCCGATTTCAGGTTGGTGCGGATGACTTCGTCAAAATCAGCATCGTCCATGCGCATGAACAGTCCATCGCGTGTAATGCCCGCATTATTGACCAGAACATCCAGCCGACCATGCTTTTCAATTACCGCCTCGATCGACCCGGCCAGAGCGGCCGAATCGGCAATATCCACCACCGCGGCTTCTACAGTTTGTCCCAACGCCGCTGCCGCTGCCGCCACGGCAGCCAGTTTTTCCGCACTGCGCGCTACCGCTACCACATGATGATCCGCCGCCAGGGCCTGCACAATGGCCGCACCGATGCCGCGGGATCCGCCAGTGACGTAGGCTACTGGTTTTGCGTTTGCCATAAAGTTCCGCCTTTTACTTTATCATCACGGTCGGCGCAGCCACCGCTGTTTTAGAGTGATAATCCTTCAACCGTGGAGATATTCTTCACCCGCGTCTGCCGATCGATTTTTTTCATCAACCCGGTAAGAACACGGCCCGGACCGAGTTCGGCAAAGTCGTTTACACCGTCAGCCAACAATCGACTCATGCTTTGCGCCCATCTGACCGGTGAGACAATCTGTTCCACCAGAAGCCGACGGATGGAGACCGCATCAGTGTGGGGCAAGGCCGTGACGTTGCTGATGACAGGGATTTTTGGGGCGACAATGGTGGTGCGCTCCAGAATGCTTTTCATTTGGTTCGCTGCTTCCGCCATAAAGGGTGAATGAAAGGCTCCGGCCACACTCAATTGAACCGCCCGAAAACCTTTTTCCTGAGCCACCTGGGACGCCCTCTGACAGGCTTCGATGGAACCCGACAGGACGACTTGCCCCGGGGCATTGAAATTGGCACAGACAATCACCCCCACATCGCTGCTCGCGCGGGCGATGGCTTCAGCAGCCGCATCATCGGCACCCACCAGCGCCAACATGGTGCTGGGACGGGCCAGCGCGGACGCCTGCATCAATTGCCCCCGCGCCTGCACCAGTTTCAAGCCATCGGCAAAGCTCAAGGCTCCCGCAATATGCAAGGCGGTGTATTCACCCAGAGACAGTCCAGCCAGCACGTCTATGGCCGCGGGCGGTTTTCCCACAATTTCCAGAGTGCGATAAATGGCCACGCTGGTGACGAAAATGCCCACTTGGGCCTGATCCGTGGCCTGTAGTTTATCTTCCGGTCCTTCAAAACACAGGCTGCTTAGGCGATAGCCAAGCGCGGCATCGGCCTGATCAAAAACTTCCCTGGCCGCGGCATGAGCCTGGTAAAAATCCTTGCCCATACCCACGTGCTGGGCACCCTGTCCGGGACATAACATGGCCGTTTTCATAGTAATTCCGCAATTCGCATGGTTTACAAACGGATGGTGGCCGACGCCCAGGTCAAGCCCGCGCCAAACGCCAGTAAAATAATCCAATCTCCAGGCCCACAGCGTCCGGTTCGCATTGCTTCATCCAGCGCGATGGGTATGGACGCGGCGGAGGTATTACCGTAGCGATCGATATTCACCATCACCCGATCCCGTGGGAAACCCATTTTCTCCGTGGCGCTGTCAATAATGCGTACATTGGATTGATGCGGAATAACCAGCCGCACCTGTTGTGCGGTCAACTGGCAATCCAGCATAGCCTTTTCGAGGCTCAGGGTCATTTGATGAACGGCGAACTTGTACACTTCACGCCCGTTCATCTTCAAATAATGTTGCCGCGAGGCAATCGTTTCCAGGCTCGCGGGTGTGCGCGATCCGCCGGCCGGTATGTGAATAAATTCGCCCCCACCGCCATCGGCACCAAGCGAAAAGGCCTGCAAACCCAAGCTCGCATCATCATGGGCGCTAAGTACCGCCGCCCCAGCTCCGTCGCCGAATAAGATGCAGGTACCACGATCGGTATAGTCCACCACCCGTGAGAGCGTCTCCGCACCGACCACCAGCACATGCTTGCAGGCTCCGGAACCTATAAATTGGCTGCCTGTAGCCAGGGCGTAGACAAAGCCGGAACACGCCGCCCCCAGATCAAATGCTCCGATATGCCGTTGAATACCGAGCTGATGCTGCAAAATACAGGCGGTGGAAGGGGTAAGCATATCCGGTGTAAGCGTGGCAACGATGATTAAGTCCAAGTCTTGGGGGGCCAGGTGTGCCGCTTCCAAGGCAGACCGCGCCGCCTTCAACGCCATGGTCGATGTGCTTTCGCTGGTTTCCGCCAGCCGTCGCTCCCGAATGCCGGTGCGTTGCACAATCCAGTCATCGCTGGTGTCAACGAGCTTTTCCAGATCGGCATTGGTTAAGCACCGCTGGGGCAGATAGTTGCCAGTACCTTTAATGACAGCGCCAAACCGACGCATTTCAATTCACGCTCCTGATAGCCGCTTGACGTCAACCACCACCCCACCGGGCGCGGACAAAGAGATTACCATGGCCTCAAGAATTATGCCACTATTGAGGAGACCAACCGTGCGCTGATGGAGGCATTGACATTTTTGCGTCCGATTTCGCAGGCCGCCTGAACCGCATTTTGAATGGCCTTGGCTCCGCCGGACCCATGCACCTTCAAAAATATGCTCGAAACGCCCAGCAACAAGGCTCCGCCGTGCTCCTCATGGTCATAGCAGGCCAGGAGACGATCCATGGCCGGGCGAATCCTGGTCGTGACATCCGGAGGAATATCCCGCAACTGCGCATGAACATTGTAAATAAAAGCCGAGTTCATTCCTTCCATCACCTTTAATGCCACGTTGCCGGTAAAGCCGTCCGTCACCACCACATCGCATCCGCCGCTAAAAATATCGCGACCTTCCACAAAACCAACGAAGTGAATGGAGGTATCGGTCGCAATAAATTGCCGGGCTTCCTTCACCAAAGGTGTGCCTTTTTCGTCTTCCGTGCCCACGTTTAACAGGCCCACACGCGGTTTGCTTTTACCGTGAATCGCCTGATAATAAAGTGAGGCCAGCACCGCGTACTGGTGCAAGTGAACCGGCTTGGGTGACACATTGGCACCGGCATCGCAGAGCATCACCACGCCGTGCGGTGTGGGAACATTGACCGCAATGCCGGGCCGATCCACACCGGGCAGGGTCTTAAGCATCAAAACGCCCGCTGCTACCAAGGCCCCCGTATTGCCGGCGGAAATAATGGCATCCACCTTTCCCGCGGCCGCCAGTTTCACCATCTTTACAATGGAGCTATCCCGTTTTTGCCGAACCGCCTCCACGGGAGCTTCCTCCATGCCGATAACCTGGCTGGCCGGTTCAATATGAACACGCGCTGAGCCCGGTGCGGTTGCCCCCAGACGTGCACGAATAATTTCTTCGTTGCCTACCAGAAAAAGCTCATCGTCGGCTTTCAGCAGAGCAAGCGACTCCAAGGCTCCGTCCAGAACCTGCTGCGGAGCTTTATCTCCGCCCATGGCATCCACCGCAATGCGCATTGCCATTGATCCCCAGGAAACGGTCATTCAACTACATAAAGGCGGCCCAAGTTCACCAAGGCCGTCTGTTTTCCGCCACGGCGTGGCGTGCCACACCAACTGGAACCGGAAGTTCGCGCCGTAGCGCGGCGTAAGGCACGATTAAGCCGTCTTCTCAGGCATTTTCAGCTTGAAACTGCGGTTCAAATAGCCACAGTTGCCGCACACACGATGCGGCAGGCGGGATTGACCGCACCCCGGACAGCGATGTACGCTTATACCGGTCAACGCATGATGGGCGCGCCGCATGCCCTTTCTCGATTTGCTGGTTCTGGCAACAGGTAACATCGTTATTTCCTCAAGGCCGTTTTAACATCGGTAAACCGTGCCCAACGACCGCTAACATCGCTCACCCGGTTATTAAATTGGTGCTCCCGGAGCGGAAGAGAGCCAGCGCAACACGAGCGTGAATTATGGGGATAATCGCCCGTCTGTCAAGGATCAAGAGGCTCAACGGCGGCCGGCCCGCTACCGGCTTAGGGACCGGGCAAGAATAACTTCACACTTTCCGGCGAGTTCTTTTGGCCGCTGGCGGCGTTGCTCGCTCCTTACAGACCCAAGGTTAGGGTATGCGCGCCCGTCGCGTCTTGCCAGCAGCCAAAATTACTGCGCCG
>JABEVA010000361.1 GCA_013044065.1 Phycisphaerae bacterium | reverse complement strand
GGGTGGGCTTGCCGGAGCCAAAAATGCGGATGCGGAACGGGCCGGGATTTAGGTCTGGGAGGCTGGCGAGAGAATTTTCTTCCATGAGCCGGGCGAACAGGGCCAGACGATGGCCGGCGGATTCCAGAAAAGTGGTGGATGGGATGGTGATTTCGAGCGTCATGTGCGGTCCGATGCGGCGGTGGCGAATGGGCAGGGATGCGCGGAGGAGCGGGGCGTCGGCGAATTCATCTTCCGGGGCGGCCCAGAAGCGCGGTTCGGAAGTGCCATCACGGCGGGTAATGGTCATGGCCACGCGGCTGAATTGAAGCATTTGAGCTCCCTGGCAAACGCTTTCCCACCAGGCATCAAAGGTGCCGGCGCGACTTAAGCGGAGTTGCAGCATTTCAAAGGCCCGGCGGTATTGTTTGCTTTCACGGGCGAGCTGGCGGTTGCGGCGCATGGCGTGAATAAGGTCGAAGAATCGGGTGGAACCGGCGGATCGGAAGAGCACCAGCAGCAGAAACGCGAGAACAAGCAGGTATACAACCCGCATATCGCGGCCACAGTTAAGAATTAATATTGCCAGCAGGCCGGAGGCGGCGCTGAACAAATAAAGGAAATAGACGGCATGTTTGTGGCTAAGGCCAAGGTCCAGCAGGCGGTGGTGAATGTGGCCCCGTTCCGCGGCAAACAGCGATCGGCGGTGGAGAATACCGCGACGCAAAAGTGTGGCGACGGTATCCAGCAGGGGGACGGAAAGGGCAAGCGCGGGAATAAGGACGCCTTCAAGATTGTGGGTTTTACCGGCCAGCGCCACGGTTCCGGCGGCAATAACGAAGCCGATGAACAGGCTTCCGCCATCTCCCATGAACACGCGTGCCGGATTGAAATTAAACAGGAGGAATGCGGTGATGGACCCGGCCATGGCCAGCATAAGAATGGCGACGCTTACTTCACCGAGTGCGGCCGCGGTAATGGCGACGACCAGAGCTGTGACGCCGGAGATTCCGCCGGCGAGGCCATCAAGCCCGTCGGTAAAATTCAGACTGATGGGCACGGTGATAAGCCAGAACATGGTGACGGGCCAGGAAAGCCAGGAAATTTGGGTAAGCCAAGGCGGGGCGTTCCACGCGGCGGGCAGAATTAAATTGGGGATGGGAATGTGGGCGCCGTATGCGGTGAACAGCCAGGCGATTAACAGCAGACCGATGAGCTTGATTTTAGCGGGTATATTGACCAGATCATCGACGACACCGAGTGCCAGGAGCATAAGGGAGGCGGCGATGAGGGAAGCCATGGGGGTGTGAATAAGGTGGCCGACCATTTCCGAACTGCGATAGACGATGAGGACGGGAATGGCGACAGCCATGGCGGCGAGTGCGATGGCCAGTCCGCCGACGCGGGGGATGGGCCGCTGGTGGACTTTGCGCGCATCGGGGACGTCGACCAGGCCAAGCTGCTTGGCCATGATAATAACGGGCGGCAGGAGAATGACGCCCGCGCATATCCCACCGACGTAGGAAACGCCATACCATGATGAATGGTCCATAAAATACCAGTTAGAAATTTCGATGTGTGTCAATGAGACGGCCGGGGCGCTTCGCTTAATGAGACGGCCTGCGGGCCTTAATGAGACGGCGGCTATGCCGCCTTAATGAGACGGGCTTTTGCCTGCGGCAAAGCCCTTAATGAGACGCGGTGCGTTGCACCGCTTAATAATTTTGTGTTCCTTTTAATTTTTAAGTAATGCGGGGCATTACGTCTCATTAAGTTCGCGGGGCGAGCGTCGTCCGTCGACGTGGGGAGCGACGATGGCGGGCGATACGCCCGCCCGCTCAAGGTGGGAGATCATTGGAATCCAGCTCGGCGCGAAGGGCTTTTTGTTATACGGTGCACTGGAATTCCCCATAGGGTCCTGCGAGCCTGCATAAAGTGCCGCGTACCCGGCGGTTTATTGAATACCCAATTTTGCCTGCAATTGCCGGTAACGATTTCGGGAGTTCACGGAAAGCTCCTGCAATTGAGCCGCATCGGGCCGAAAGCCGGCCAGGGCGGCTCGGGCCTGAGCTGTATTGCCGGAGGCCAGAAGAATAGAGGCGGTATCCACGGGCCACAACGGGTTGTTTGGATCCAGTGCTTTGGCTTTGGCCATGGAGGCCAGGGCCTGGGGATATTTTCCCTGCGCCGCCTGCACACGCGCCAAGGTATCCCAGAGTGTGGGGCTTTGCGGTGCAAGGTCAATGGCCTGATGCGCCAGGATCGCGGCCCGTTCAATTCCGGCGGGCGAAGGAGGCGATTGTCGCAGCAGGAGGATGGCCAGATTATTCAGGGCGATGGTTTGTTTTGGGTCCATGGCCAGGACCTGGTTATATGTGTTGATAGCTTTGGCATTTTCGCCGTTGATGAGTTCAATGGTGGCCAGGTCTGAGAGCAGGTTGATTTTCTGGTCCTTGTTAAATTTCTGGCCGCTGGTAAGCAGCGAATGAATTAAGGCCTGGGCGCGTGCCATCGCGGCAGAGTTATTAAAGCGTTGTCCAAGTGTCCACCAAGCCTGAGCGAGGGCCAGTTGTTCGATGTTTCCCTTGGGGCCGGGAGTTATATATTGGGTTATGGCGTTAATCCATTGAGAAGCGGCTGACAACGAGAGCGTCTGGGCCGCCAGGGGCAGAGCGCCGACGCGGACATTTGCGGATATTTTTGTCAGGGGCCAAATCAGGTGGCGGGCCGCGACGGGGTCTCCGTTAAGAATGTCAGCTTGTGCGGCAAGAATCAAAATCTGATGCAACTGATCGGGATTCTTTTTCGCCTGCGCCAGATAGGGAGCCAACTGGCTGATTGCGCTGGCGGGGTCCTGGAGATTGATATCGGC
>JABEVA010000360.1 GCA_013044065.1 Phycisphaerae bacterium | reverse complement strand
GTCTCCTGACGAATGTCGGAATCTTCGGGGCCGGGCTGGATGATGGCGCTAACGCGTGGAGGCGGGGGCGAGGCGATCATGGAGGCTTGTTTGCCACGGCGATGGGGGCATCGGCGGCTACGGGGGTGGGGCATAAGAATTGCCACCCGTGAACCATTCGGCTCCGGCGATTACAATACCGGCAATCCGACCTTGGCCTGGTCGGTTCGCCTGGTTGGAATTCGGACCGATGCTGCGAGAATTGCATATATCGAACCTGGCTCTTATTGCCGATGCCACGCTGGAGCTTGATGCCGGGTTGAATTGCTTTACCGGCCAGACTGGGGCGGGTAAATCGCTGGTGATCGGGGCACTGGAAATTTTGCTGGGCTTGCGCTCCGCCGGCGACATGCTCCGTCATGGTGCGCCGGAAGGCCGTGTCACCGGCGTGTTTCATCTGGCCAATCCGTCGCTGCGCCGACGACTGGCCGCCGTGACCGATCTGCCTATTGAAGAAGAGGCGGAGGTTCTTCTGGTGCGGCGCATTTTTGCCAGCGGCCGGACATCGGCTTCGATTGGCGGCCATCCCATCAGCGCTACCATGCTTAAAGCTGTCGGCGAAACACTCGCCGATATTCATGGCCAGTACGACGCCCAATTTTTGCTCAACCCCGCCAACCAACTCGCTTTGCTTGACGATTTCGGACAAACCGCGGCTTTGGCGGGCCAATTCGCCCAGATCTGGCATCAGAAGCATCAGATTCAGCAGCAACTGGAGACTCTTGAGGCCTCGCAGACACTGCGGCGAGAACAACTTGAACTCTACGAATTTCAGGCTTCGGAAATTGATGCCTCGGAATTACACCGTACCCCATTGGACCAACTCGAAGCCCGCCAGCGTATGTTGGCCAACGTGGAAAAAATAAAATCACAGGCTGAAGCCGCCTATGGAGCTCTCTATGAAGAGGATGCCGCGGTCATCGGCCGCCTCAAAACCATCGCCTCTATTTTGCTGGAACTGGTCGAATTGGATGGAGAATTTTCCGAACCTGCCGAACAGGTGCGCAGCGCCGCCATCGCCCTGGACGAGGCCGCATTTTCCCTGCGTCGCCGCATCGACCGGCTGGAACTCAACCCGGAAGAACTCGCTGAAACCACAGATCGTCTCAACACCATTCATCGGCTTATTCATAAGTACGCCGGTGCCGGGGGCACACTCGACGACGTGCTGGCCCATCGCCACCATCTGGGCGAAGAACTCAGCCGCTTGCGCCAGGCGCACGCGGATGTCTCAGCGCGGAGCGGCCAACTGGCCACACTGCAAAGCCAACTGGCGGAATTGGGACGGCGGCTTTCGGCGGGACGGCGGCAGGCGGCGAAAGCACTGATCCCCCTGGTGCACCAGCAGCTTGCGGACTTGGGCATGAAGGAAGCTCGCTTTCATGTGGAATTTATAACTGCCGCGGCGGCTCTGCCGGCCCAGGCCGATGGATCACCGCAAGGCTTGGAATCTGTGGAGTTGATGATTGCTCCAAACCCCGGTCAGCCGGCCGCTCCACTGCGCAAGATTGCCAGCGGCGGCGAACTTTCACGCATCATGCTGGCCCTGAAGTCCATTCTGGCCACCTCGGACCGGGTAAGCGTACTGGTATTTGACGAAATTGACGCCAATGTCGGCGGACGCATGGGGGCCGTTATCGGTGAAAAGCTGCACCGACTCGCCCGCGGCCATCAGGTTTTGTGCATCACGCACTTACCGCAAATCGCCAGCTTTGCCGACCGGCACATCACCGTTCACAAAACGGTTGAAAACAGCCAGAGCTTCACCAACGTTCGCCGTCTGGAGGGTGCGGAGCGCACCCGTGAACTAGCCGAAATGATTACCGGCAAAGATGTCACTCCCACCTCTTTAGCCCAAGCCCAGGAATTGCTGGAGCTGGCCCGGCACACCGCAGCGGTGCCGGCGACACGTAGTGCTAACCACAAACCGCCGCCGCCAAAACCCGGCCAGAACAAAGCCTCGGCCCGCCGCGGCAAACCGCGGCCGGCTGAAGACTGACTTGCGCCCCCGCCGATTCCGGGCGGCACCGCCGACCGCGGCCGCCTTTGTTTTTGCCGCCCAGACTTGCTAAACCACGCTACCCACCCCTATGATGATAAAGTGTTGTAAAGGATTTTCATGTCCACTGTCGGTACTACATCTTCGCTGATCGATTTGGGCGCAGGTAGACTTTCTTCCATGGAAGTTGCGGCCACCCATCTCACCGCCCCGGCCACCAGCAACGTGCCGGATTCCGCCGGCCATTTCGGTCCTTATGGCGGTACCTACGTGCCGGAAACCCTGATGATCGCCGTCCACCAATTGGCCCAGGAATACGAGCGTGCCCGCCAGGATCCGGCCTTTGCGCAACAACTGGCGTTTTACCTGGCGGAATTTGCCGGCCGACCCACGCCGCTCTATTTTGCCCGGCGGCTCACGGAATTCACCGAGGGTGCCCAAATTTACCTTAAACGTGAAGACCTGGCTCACACCGGTGCCCACAAAATCAACAACACCATCGGCCAGGGGCTGTTGACCTTACGCATGAAAAAAAAGCGGGTTATCGCGGAAACGGGGGCCGGCCAGCACGGGGTGGCTACCGCCACCGCCGCAGCCGCCTTCGGGCTTTCTTGTGATGTCTACATGGGTGCGGAAGATATCCGTCGTCAGTCCCTGAATGTTTTTCGCATGAAGTTGCTTGGGGCCCGGGTAATCAGCGTTGAAACCGGAGCTAAAACACTTAAAGACGCCACCAATGAAGCCATGCGTGATTGGATGGGTTCGGTGGAACACACACATTATATTATCGGTTCCGTGGTGGGACCGCACCCTTTCCCGAAAATTGTGCGCGATTTTCAAAGCGTCATCGGCACGGAAACCAGGCGTCAGGCACTGGAAAAGCTGCACCGTCTTCCCGATGTCATTGTGGCCTGCGTGGGCGGGGGTTCCAATGCCGCGGGGATGTTTTATCCCTTTGTGGATGATCCCGCCGTCGCGCTGATCGGCGTGGAAGCGGGTGGCCGGGGCAACAATGCCGGCCAGCACGCGGCATCGCTCACCTTTGGCCGGCCTGGCGTCTTGCACGGGTCTTTGTCTTACGTGCTGCAAAATCAGGATGGCCAAACCGCAGATGTTCATAGCGTCAGTGCCGGATTGGATTACCCCGGTGTCGGACCGGAACATTCCTATTGGAAAGACACCCGCCGGGTGAAGTACGCCACGGTTTCCGATGCCCAGGCCCTCGAAGCGTTTGGCCTTTTAGCCCGCACGGAAGGCATCATTCCCGCCTTGGAATCCGCCCATGCCGTGGCCTTGGCCATGGATCAGGCCCGCACCATGACCAAGGATAAAATTCTGGTCATTAATTTAAGCGGGCGTGGAGATAAGGATTGCATGGAGGTGGCGCGCCTGACCGGGGCGGATCAAACGCTTACCTCGGCCACCCCGGCTTGACCATGGAAACCAAAGGCAAGGAATTATTTATGCACGCCGCTTTTTCCAGAACTATAGCTTCCGCGACCGGTACGGCTCTTTGCATGGCCCTGTTTGGTCTGGGGGGCTGCGGCTCGCACACTTATGGACCGGCAACGGCACTGCGCTCTCCCAATAATTTCGGTGGTTCCGAGAGTCGGCTTGATTGCAGCCAGACAACCCATCACCTGCTGGTGGTAAGTTTACCTAATCACCCCGGCAAACCGGTACGTGTGGATACGGTGGTCAGCGTTTTGCTTCCGCATCAGCCGACGGCACGCCCCGTGCGGCCAAGTGTGATCACCTCTGAACCCACCCCCGTCAACGTGATTGAACTGCTTTTGTTTTGTTTTAATGAGCCGGCGACCACCCGCCCC
>JABEVA010000359.1 GCA_013044065.1 Phycisphaerae bacterium | reverse complement strand
GGCGGCGGCACAGCGGATGGGGCCGGAGCCGGCCGACCACGGCGGACGTGCGGCGAGGCCGGGCGGGCCAGCAAAGTTTTGGCACGAGCCAGATTTTTATGTGGAAAACTGCGATGGTCCGCTCCCGACCATCGGGCCGCATCCAGTAAGCTGGCGTGGTTGAGCTTGTCGGAAACAATGCGGTCCACCGGTCCGGCCAACGTGGTCAGCACGGCCAAATTGGCCATAAAACCCGTGGGAAATATCAGAGCCGCTTCAGTTTGCTTGAAATCGGCCAGGGCTTGCTCCAACTGGTGGTGCAAGTCCATGGAGCCAGCCACCAAGCGCGAGGCCCCGGCACCAGTACCATAACGGCTGATGGCGGCCCGAGCCGCATCAATGACTTCCGGATCATTGGCCAGGCCCAGGTAGTTGTTGGTGCAGAACTGCACGTAGCTACGGCCTTGAATTTCCACCGTGGTGCCCTGCGCCGATTGCACCGGACGCAGCACCCGTTGCAGGTGGCGTTGACTGCGCAGTTCAGCGGCGCGCTGTAGATCGGTCAGCCACACCCGCAGGGTTTCCGATCTTGGCGAAGAAAAAGCACCCATATTTGTACAATCCGCATGGACCGGAAGAGGCCAGACAATACCCGTCGGTTGGATCAGCCGGTGGTACCAAGGGCTTGGATTTCAAGACTCCGCCTCGACCACCCCGGCTAAAGGCCATCTTTAACATAGCCCGATCCCTAACTGCGGCACGGTTATGGTTTGGTCACAGGTGGATCGGAATTGGTCAATCCACTATTGGCTTCCGTGGTCGGCGGGACCGGCCGGATCCGTCCATCCTCCATCGGTGCCGGATTGGCCAAACGAGCTTTCAGCAATCGGCCGGGTCTGAAACGCACTTTTCGCTTGTCCGGCACGGGTACCCGCGCGAGCGTGCGCGGGTTCCAACCCAGACGGGCGGCGCGCGATCGGACCTCAAAAATACCGAAATCACGAAATTCCAACCGGTGGCCGTGGTCGAGTTCATGCACAATTTCCGCCAGAAATTCCTGCACCACTTCGCGGACGGTGTTCTGTTTAAGCTGGAGTTTGTCCGCAATTCGATCAACAAGATCTTTTTTTGTCACTGTCGCCATAAGCACCCTTTTCCCCCGGATTATCGCTGCGGGGCATTAAGCGGATAAAAGGTCAATTTTCTTTACCAACAACATCAAATTCAATCAATGCTTTCTGCCGAATGTCGGGTCATCGCGCGTCACCCCACCCATCTGCGGAAATCCACCAAAAACCCGACAACAAACCGCTATTATCCAATTCGGTGGCAGAGGCGTCAAGGAACCCGATTTTATGGATTTCCGGACTTGCCCAAACGTGCATGTTGTCATCCTTTGGCGGTGCGTGTTGCCTGTGTTACGGTCCTCATTGCTGCTGGTTCCCATCGCACTTGGCGTTTGCAATGTGGCAATCCGTCATAACCAGACGGATAAGGCGCTGTTAAGGATGCCCGGTCGTACTCCAAAGCGTTACATAGTGATACATCAATTCAAGGCCGATACCGATGACCGCAAAGGCCGCCAAAATTTTCAGGCTCATCCAGAGCGCTGCGACGGGCACCTGACGCAATTCCGCCTTGCGGGCGGTCTGATAAACCACCGCAATAACCAACACCAGAGGAATCAACAGCCACATCCAGTAGTCGCTAAGATGGGCGACACGCTGGTAAAGCGGATCCACCAGCGGGGTCCAGGCCGGCGTCGGCAGACACTTATGCAACCATCCAAGGTCCGTTGTCATCATTTCTCCCCGTCGCTGGCGTTGCGGGGAACAACGATGGTTTTTGGGGGGCTGTGGTCTGCGCTGACATGTAAAAACAAGTCCACCAGTACCAGCAGATTCAACATGCCCGCCAGGCCGCAATAGGCCGTGGCCACATCCTGTATCAACGGGGCAAAGCCCACCGGATGTTTCGCGTGGGGTGGGAAAGTATTGTTCTTGACCGCATTACCGACCAGCATCGGCCAGCCGGCCATAAATTGTGAATAATCCCACACCGGCTGGCGTGGACGGTTGAGCACCCGCACGCCGCCTAGCAACACGCCGCCCAAAAAAAGCAAATGAATAGCGAGAGCAAAAACCACAGCCCGGCCCTGCTGGCCTATAAGCCAGTGGCCCGCTCCCGGAATGAGCCAGCCCAAGGCTATGGCCAGATAATCCTTGGCTCCGGAGCTTGTGCCGGAACCAACGTGTGTCGATGGATTCGACCGGGACAAAGATATCTCCTCTAATTAAAGGACAGTTTTGTCAGATTGCCCCGGCGGCTAAAACGCCAAGCCGCCGCTGGCCCTGTCTTATACCGGCCCGACTCCGGTTTGCCAACCGCGGATGAAGCCGCCGGTCGCGGCGGGTGCGACCGGATTTTGTAGCAACCGCCCAATTTTGTACAAAATCAATGCCGGAATCAATTCCGCCCCTTTTTGCCGCGGGCGTCGTGCCCGGGGGGATGACGACAATTTCTCACCACAGGGGACACAGGGGGTTACAGCGCCGCTGCGGCCACAATAAAAGTCGGGAGGACGACGAGGGGTTTAACCATCCCGATAGGCGTCCAATACTGTTCGGCAATTTCGCACCTGTGAAGCGTTTGCGTGATAGCTTTTCAGATGCGTCGGCATACGGTGGGCGGGCGGCTGACCTTGGGCGTGTGATTCTGGCGGAACCGAAACGGAATGCAAATGCGGCGCATGCAGCAGCGCGGCGGTTGGTGGAGCAAATAAAATCTCCCCGGAACCACTTAGGGCAATTTTTTCAACGCCTTTTTCCTGGCATACCGCTGGCG
>JABEVA010000004.1 GCA_013044065.1 Phycisphaerae bacterium | reverse complement strand
TTTTATTAATGTCCGAGGAAACCGCACCCTTGCGCCGGATCACTGGATTTTTGGCGGCCCGGCTTACTTTCAGGATCACACCCCGGTGCGCCAGGCCACGGGGGTGGTCGGCCACGCGGTACGGCAGCTTTACCTATGCGCGGGCGTTACTGATCTATTTCTGGAAACCGGCGAGAGCGCTTTGTTGGATTGTCAGCAGCGGCTTTGGGCCGATATGACCACCGGCCAAATGTATATCACCGGTGGTGTAGGGTCGCGCCACGGCACAGAGGCCTTCGGTGAGCGGTACGAACTACCCACGGACAGAGCCTATTGCGAAACCTGCGCCGCCATCGCCAGTATCTTCTGGAATTTTCGAATGCTGCTGGCCACTGCCGATTCGCGCTTCGCCGATCTCATGGAAACCACGCTTTACAACGCCTTTCTCGCCGGGGTATCGCTGCGGCATGATCGGTACTTCTATGTCAACCCCATGCTGTCCCGAGGCGGCATCGACCGGCCGGAATGGCATGCCTGCGCGTGCTGCCCCCCGAATGTCATGCGTCTTCTCGCGTCGCTGCATCACTACCTTTGCACTACCAGCCCGGTGGGCATCCAGTGCCACCACTACGCCGCCGCCACGGTCGATACCCGCTTTGCCAGTCTGCTATTGGATACCGCGTACCCGTGGCGAGGCGATATCTTCATCACCATCGAACGCACGCAAACGGATCCATGGGAACTTTCCTTACGGATACCCGCATGGTGTGACGGGGCGTCTCTGGCGATCAATGGGCAGATTATAGACCTGAAAATGCGCAACGGCTACGCCATGATCATGCGATCTTGGAAACCCGGCGATACTGTGGCCTTGACACTGCCCATGGAACCGCGGGCTATGGCGGGAAACCCGAACATTGAAAGCATTAGACATAGTGCCACCATCACACGCGGCCCGTTGGTGTACTGCATTGAACAAGCGGATATGGATGAGGCTACGCCGCTGCTGGATGTGCAGCTCGACTTAACCAAGCCGCTGGAAGCCCATGATCGGCCAGACCTTCTGGCGGGGGTTACCACCATTCGGGCGGCGGGCGTTTTGACCGATGGGGCGGCCTGGCAGAAATGGCCTTATAGACCGCTGCGACCGGCCCGGATCTTGCATGCGGTGGATCTGGTGGCCATTCCCTATTTCACCTGGGCCAATCGCGGCCCCGGAGCTATGCGCATCTGGATTCCACTGGCATAGCCCGGTCGCGCGTCCCCCATCGCGCCACGCGCCTCACGTAACTTTCCCATAAAAGGGGCCTTCCGAGGTGGAAAAAAAACGAGCCGGGCTTTATCCCCGGTCGGCCTACAACCATAGGTTGATCTGAGCGGTCGGCCATTTTCCGCAGCCGAGGGCGGCTGCGCCACCGCGGGCGAAGCTGCCTTAAGCCAGCCTGCGCTTGCGACCAATCAGCAGGATCCCCACCCCGGCCAAGGCCATCAGACCCAGCGTGGCGGGTTCGGGAACGGCGACTTCGACGATTTGCACCCCGTTGAGGCCGCCGTTTCCCGGAGCGCCCCAATTCAGAGTGAAGCTGCTGGCCGACAGGCCGGTGAATTCGGCGTAGGTGGCGCTTGGTGGGCGTGTCGGCTGGGTTCCGACTCCATTCCACCCGGCAACCGGGTTGTTGGATAAAACCCAAGCCGGTCCCCCGTTGCTGGTGCCGAAGCTCTGATACGATGCGCTGCCGCCAGTGGGCGTTACTTCAATGGTTTCGATGCGTGAGTTATTGTCGATAGCCGCGTAGGTGTACACATCGTATGCGGCGTAGGGAATGTTGGAGAAGCTAAGCGCCGGGCTTCCCGGCCATCCATTAAATAATTCTCCGGAGGTCAGCTTTACATCGCCGGGCGTGTCTGTGACGCTACCGCCAAAATAGTCGCCGTTGGCACTGCCGGTGAGTGTTGCCCCTGAGGAGGAGCCGGTGTTGTCGTTCAGGGCTTGGCTGGTCCAGGAGCTTCCGGTCAGCGCGTTCCAGTTGGTCTGCGCGACCACACCGGCCGAATCGCTCGCCTGCAGCGGTTGCGGTGTACTCACATTGCCGACAAACTGGATGCCGATTTCATTGGCGAAGGCGCTGCCCGACATTGCGGCAAAACCGGCCATTGCCGCTGCGGCTACGGCGGCTGCGACGGCCAACGACGCCGTGCGGGACTTAGGGAACCGGTAAGAGGTTGTGAGAAACGTGGACAACATACAAAACTCCTCTACCCCTAAGGGGTAAACTTGAACTCTTGCCCGCCGAACCGGGCGGGCTGCGGTACATCCGCAACATTGCGGATGTGGACATTTAACTCTACTGCAAGTGCCGCATACGCAAACATCCGAAGGATGGGCCGCGTGCAGCCTGATGCCGCAAGGGCGAGTATATCACAACCGCCGCCGACAAGTCAATTAAATCTCGCATATTTTTTTAAGTTGACCAGAACTGGCCCATCGGAAAATCACGGATGGGACGCTCGCAGGGTCGATAACGCCAGCCACAAGCTCACGGCTACTCCCTGGCTTGCCACTTAAAAATCATAAAAGGCGTTTGTGATACATAACCCAGCCCGGAAGGCAAAACGAAAGCCCCTATTCTGTATGCTGTTTGAGTATCCATCCACTATTTTTACACTTTACGATAATGTCGACGTAAAACCGCTAACTCGTGGGCGAAAAGCGAGCCGGCCATGGAA
The DNA here is from genome assembly GCA_013044065.1 of Phycisphaerae bacterium. GTDB lineage: Bacteria > Planctomycetota > Phycisphaerae > WQYP01 > WQYP01 > JABEVA01. Next base: position 1,077 of record JABEVA010000004.1, on the reverse strand, counting down.
ACGGTCACACGTGGCGGCGGGCTTGGGCCTCAGGGCCACCATGGAGGAGGACCGCTGGTGTAGTAAGTCCATTGGCTGTTGGCACGATCGTAACCGCTGACTGTTGGACACTCAGTACCCGAGTAATTGGTGATGTCCCAATCATAAAAGTAATTGGTGGTGCTGCCATTGGTAAACGGTCCGGTGAAGGGAGCATAGTTGATGATTTGCCCAGGCGTGAGAGAGGCGGCGTGGCCGTCGTAAAAGGCTACATTCGCCCAGCAATTGTCGGTGCTGGTGCCGTGGGTAAACCGGATGCAGCCCCAATAACTGCCGCACCAACTCGGCGAGAATTCCGGGCACATGCCATAGTCGCTGCCGCCCGTGGTGTCCCACGATTCCCAGGATGCAGGTTCCGGGCCGTTATTCAAACTCGCGCTGTCGCCGAGCATGATGGTGCCGGACGGATCGGGCAGAAGCATTGGGCGTTGAATAAACGCGTAGTAGTTGTAGGGGTTCGGTAATACCGTCGAGCCATAGTTCCAACTTGTGCCCACGCCTGTTCCAGTACAGTTGTAAACGCCGCTATATGGTGCGGCATGGGCCCACCCTTGAGGGTTCAGCATGGCATAGGCACCAAAGCCCGTTCCAGGGGCAAAGCGGTTGTCATCTACACCCGCGAGTGATTCCGGGCAAACGTTGGCACCGGGCGGGTAGAAAATGGGCTGATTTTTCTGCTGGTTCATCCCATAGCCTTCGGAGAGGAATTTATCCCAGAAATAAATATTGCCGAAACCTGGGTCATTCATGGCGCTCATTTCGACAACTGCGCCCCTATTTTGGCTGGCGTATTGCTGAATGCCCATCGCACATTGGCGCAAATTGCTCAGGCATACTACGGATTCCGCATCCTGTCGGGCCGCGGCCAGGGCCGGCAACAGCAGGGCAATCAAAATCGAGATAATCAGGATCACCACCAGTAATTCCAGCAGCGTAAATCCCGCCATAAAGCCGCGACCGCGGGTCGCGCCGATTCTGCGATCACCTCGTAGCCGGCGGGGCCCCTCCCGCCGCGGCGCACACCAGACCGAGCACCAA
>JABEVA010000046.1 GCA_013044065.1 Phycisphaerae bacterium | reverse complement strand
GTAGGTAATGGCGCTGGTGGAACCGTCGGAAAAAGTCAGCGTCAACGTGCTTTGGTAATCCCCACCAATGTTGCCCGAGGCGGCCAGAATGGCCAGATTACTGTAGCCCGCGGGCGTGGTAAGCGTAAGCGTTTGGCCGGGATCAACTGTCGGTGCCCCCAGTTTGAGCTCGTTATTGCCATTATACGCTTGGAGTTGGAATTCAGTCTGCGTGTTGGTGCATGGGTCGGTGATGGCGCTGGTAACGGTCCCATCGATTGGAAGGCCGTCGAGCACATCCGCAGCGCCATAGGTGCCATTTTCCACCCACGAGTAGCTGCCGTTTCCCTCACCATCAAATCCCTGTACAACGTCGCCCGGGTAGTTGGATTGGTAAATCACATCCGCATTCCAACCTGCCAGCCCAATGGGCACTGCGGCATTGGCCCAACAATGGCCCGCACCAGCAGTCAAGCCCACCAACCACGCCTGGACGAAAAGACCTTTTGCCAACCGGGATTTAACAAGACGCATGTGAAACCTCCAAAAAGAGCGCAAACAAGCGCAAACACCGGCCCGCCGGCAAAAGCCGGCGCGGCCCCTGGCCATAAAGGGCAAAAACTTGCCCCGGCCCCATAACAAACCCAATAAATCGCGGCGTTCCACCGCTGCTTGTTTAACGAGAGATCATGTTCCCTATGAATCTCCCGCCCACGACGGCCAACTGGCGATCCATAATAGCCCGACCAATCTAAATGTCAAGTCGTAAAAATTGGCGATACGAATATGTCATGGTGCCGAGGCCAAATTCCATCGCTTCCCGCAAAATGACCTTGCGCCAAAAACAATCCTTTGGCCCACCGCACCGCCAGCTCCTGGTCAGCCCAGTCCCGAACATTCCAACATTCGTCGGGATACCGTAGCTCAACTGGCTTCCCGCGAAGCGCCGCCCACCGTTTCCGTGCAATTGCCAAAAAACATGGCCACGCACCCACCGTACCGCAGGCATCTTGCCTGCATCAGGATGCCACACCAGCACACGGGATTGCCCCGCCATACAGCCTGGCGATTACTTCGCCGTGGCGCAACCCGCTTCGCCCGGGCAAACAAAATTCAAAATTACCAGGCGCTCCCGCCACAGAATCTATCAACGCGTCGTCCTCCTCGATCTCCCCTGTTGCGGCATGGATGCCGAAATCCCGATGTGACAGGAGTCGCTAATCGGGACTAGCCTGACTTCCCCGAAGGGGAAGTCAGGCTAGCGCCAAGGCGGTTTTAGAGGTAGTTTTGCGAAAGTTGGGCTAGGAAAGCGCAGCCAAACCGGCGTGGCGCTTTTCTATTTAGTGCCATTCTTGGCGTTTGCGCCCCGGTCTTGTGGGCGCAAACGCCGACGGAAGCCGAGGAATTTGATGCAATCGACAAGCCCCGTGTCCGGACGGATGAGCGCCGCCGCAGACTGGCCGTTAATTTTGATGGTGCCAGCCGCCGCCAAGGGCTTGGTAGAGAGACACCAGATCGTTGGACAGGGCGAGTTTGCTAAGCACCAGGGAATTTTGGGCGGCATAAAGCGATTGCTGGGCCTGGAGCACGTTGAGGAAATCGGTCAGGCCGGCCCTATAAAGCTCCAAGGAGAGTTTGGTGGCCTGTTGGCTGGCTTTTACCGCAGTCTGGAGGGCTTTTTCGTGCTCCTGTTCATGGGTGTAGGCGGCAATGGCGGAATCCACCTGTTGCAGGGCGGTGAGCACGCTTTGACGATAGGCCAGGTAGTATTCATCGCGAATGGCTTCATTTTGATGGATGGTGGATTCAATTTGGCCGGAACTGAAAATAGCCCAGGAAACGCTGGGGCCGATACCCCAATTCATGGAATTGGAATCAAACCAGTTGGCGGCGCTTTGCGAAGAAAAGCCCAAATTGCCGTTAATTACAAACGTAGGATAAAGCTCGGCGGTGGCGACGCCAATTTCGGCGGTGGCGGCGGCGAGCTGGCTTTCGGCGGTTCGGACATCGGGGCGGCGCAGCAGGAGTTGTGCGGGCAGGCCAATGGGCACGCTGGGCGGAACGGGTGGAATGAGCCGGGGCGTGGAAAGCTCACGTTGCAGCGCCGCAGGTGGTTGGCCCAGCAGCACACTAAGGCTGTAGATCAACTGCTGCTGCTGGGTCTGCAGCGGGGCAATCTGGCTTTCGGTGGTGGCCAGTTGCGACTCGGCATCGGCCAGGGCCAATTCCGTGTTCAGACCGTTTTTGAACTGGCGGCGGGTGAGCGTTACCGTCTGTTGCTGCAAATGAACGTTGGTACGGGCGACAAACAATTGTTGCTGCACGCCGCGCAGGGTGATGTAATCGGTGGCGACTTGGCTAAGCAGGGTGATCATAACGGTGTGGGAGTTTTCATCAGCGGCGGCGAGATTGTAATTAGCGGCTTCCACCGAACGCTTTACCCCGCCGAAAATATCCAATTCCCACGAGCCATTGAATCCGCTCTGATACATATTGCCGGTAGAACGTGTGCCACCGGCTTTGGTTAAATTGTTGCTGGTGCCGCTGCGCTGGTAGGAAGCATTCGCACTGACAAACGGGCCTAGATTAGCCGCGGCGATATCGCGGGCATAGCGGGCCTGGCGGATGGCGACTTGGGCCTGCAGGATGGTCAGGTTGCGGGTCGCGGCCTGATGAATGAGGGCGGTAAGCTCGGGGTCGTGAAAATTCGTCCACCAGGTGGCCAGGTGGGCACGTTTGGTGGTGATGACGCTTTGGGGTTTGGCTGCGGGCTGCGTGGCGGCCACGGCGGCCGGTCGGGTGGATGCCGTGGTGGTACCAGCGATATTTCCACCGGACCAATGTTTGGGCATCGCTACGTGCGGAGGATGAAAGTTGGGACCGACGGTGCAGCCACCGAGCCATAAACCCATGGTGGCCATGGCCAAGAGGGTCATGCGTTGCGGTAACTTTTTATTGAACATGGGGCGTATCTCCTGATAGCGGCCTGCGGTGGTTAGCCGCGGCTTGTACCGCGGTTATTCGTAACGCAGCGCGTCAATGGGATCGAGTCGCGAGGCTTTCCATGCGGGATAATAACCAAAAATCAGGCCAACGGCAGCGGACACGGCCACCGAGGCAATCATGGCGGGCATGGAAAGCTCAATGGGCCAATGCAGCAGATGCTGCACGGCACTGGAAAGTGCCTGGCTTGTGAGTATGCCCACGGCACCACCGAAGAGGCAAAGCACAATGGCTTCAAGGATGAACTGGCTGAGGATGTCGCGTGGTTTGGCACCAACAGCCATGCGCAGGCCGATTTCGCGGGTGCGTTCAGTAACGCTGACCAACATGATGTTCATAATTCCCACTCCGCCCACCAGCAGGGATATCAGGGCCACGCCGGTAAGCAGGTTGGTCATCATGCGTGAGGTGGAACCTAAAGCGTTGGAAATTTCCGCCATGTTGCGGATGTTAAAATCGTTGGGCTGGCCGGGTTGCAGGTGATGGCGTTGGCGCAGCAGTGCGGTGATTTCGGCAATGGCCTGGGGGATTTGCGAGGTGGAGGGAACGGCCACCAGAATGGAATTGATATTGGGAAAGCTCACCGGCTGCGGCGTGTCGGTTTGTTCAGAAGCGGAGGGCACCGGGTAGAGGCTTTGCGCGGTTTCCGGATAAAGCTGGTCGGTGGTGGTAGTGGTGGTGGCGGCATTGCTTTGATTTTGATTTTGCAGGGCATTGGCGGAGATGCGGAATTTGAGTGTGGTCCAGGGAAGAACCAGAATGTCATCCTGATCCATGCCCATCATGTTGGCTCCCTTTTTAGCCAACACGCCGATTACTTTCAGCGGCACATTTTGCACCAGAATGGTTTTTCCCAGGGGCTTGCCGCTGGGAAAAAGCTCCTTTACCACCGTTTGGCCCAAGTCACAAACTTGGTTGACACCCAGCACATCGCTGTTGTTGAAGGCTCGTCCCCTGACGATGGGCCAATCGCGTATGGTGAAATAAGCGGGGGAGGTGCCGGCGATAAACTGCGGCACCCAGTTTTGGCCGCCGCGAACCAGTTGCATACGACCGTTCACCTGCGGTGCGGCGGCCAAAACCGATGGACAGTCGCGGGCGACGGCCGCGGCATCCTGCGAGGTAAGGGTGACGGCGCTTCCCCCGCCAAAACTTACGCCGGCGCTGACAGCCTGTCCGGGAAAGACAATAAGGGTGTTGGCTCCCATATTTTCGATGGTTTGTTTGATGGCTGCGGAAGATCCTTCGCCGATTTGCACCATGGAGATCACTGCGGCGATGCCGATGATGATGCCCAGGGTGGTCAGGGCGGAACGCATAGGATTGCGGCGCAAGGCCCGCAGAGCGGTTTTTAAGGTTGTCGCCAGTTTGAGCATCAATTACCTCCTGGTCCCGGTGGTCAAATCAGGCAAAGCAATAGCCCCGGCACCCGTGGCCGCCGGCGGTGACGCAAAGGCTCCGGCTTCAATGAGGCCATCACGAATATGAATGATACGCTGGGCGTGGCCGGCCACGGTGGGGTCGTGGGTCACCAATAAAATGGTGATGCCCTCTTGGCGGTTGAGGTTTTCAAAGCTTTGCAGCACATCCTCACTGGTGTGGGAATCTAAATTGCCGGTCGGCTCGTCGGCGAGCACCAAGCGAGGATTGTTGACCAGTGAACGGGCGATGGCGACGCGCTGCTGCTGTCCGCCGGAAAGCTGTGATGGTTCATGATCCATGCGATCTGCCAGGCCCACGCGCTCTAAAAGTGTTTTGGCCCGATCGTGCAAGGCCTTGGTGGAAACATTATTTTCGGCATAGGTGGTGGGCAGCAGTACATTTTCCAGGGCGGAGGTGCGAGCGAGCAGATTGAAATTCTGAAAGACAAAACCGATTTTGGTGTTGCGCACGCCAGCCCGCTGATTGGCGGACATACGGGAAATTTCCTGGCCATCAAGGAGGTACTTGCCGGAGGTGGGGCGATCCAGGCAGCCGAGAATGTTCATCAGGGTCGTTTTGCCGGAACCTGAGGCACCCATTAAGGCTACCATTTCACCGGTTTCAATGGCCATGGAAACGCCCTTGAGCACCTGCACGTCGGAAACGCCCAGATGGTAGGTTTTAACGATGTTTTCAACGGTGATTAAATTCATGATTTAAATCCATGAGCCAGGGGGTTTTAGTGGCCTTTTTTGTGGGCAAAGGGTTGCGGAATAAACGGATTGGTGCCGGTGGAAGCGGCGGAACCGGCCTGGCGCTCGCCGACCACTACTTCCATGCCCGGTTTGACCTGATCGGAAATAACTTCGGTGTCGTAGTCGTTGGAAAGGCCGACTTCAACACTCACGGGGCGTACATAGGCACCATCGACGAGCCATAGTGTGCCGCGGCCAGTTGCGCCC
>JABEVA010000358.1 GCA_013044065.1 Phycisphaerae bacterium | reverse complement strand
TAGCCGCTGCACGTTGTGTTCCAGGCATATTTCAAAAATGGCGTCCAGATCCTGCCAGTTCAGGCCGTGAACGGTGAAACGCGCCCCCACCTTGATGCCCCGGCTGCGGCAGCGATCGATGGCCGCCAGAGATGCCGCAAAGGCCCCTTTTTGACCGCGAAGTTGATCGTGGCGCGATGCAATGCCGTCCAGGCTGATGCCCACGTACCGCAGGCCCGATTCGGCCAATCGGTCGGCCATGGCGTCGTCGATGAGCAACCCATTGGTGGACAGCGTGGTGGCCAGCCCGATGGATTGGGCGTGGGCGATAAAATCCAGAGCTTCGGGCCGCGTCAGTGGCTCCCCGCCGCTTAGCAGGACCGCCGGCACCCCAAATCCACGCAAATCATCAAGCAAATCCAGGCCTTCACGCCGAGTCAATTCGCCGGTATCGGGCACCGCCGTGGCCGAAGCGTAGCAATGCACGCAGTGCAAATTGCACGCCCGCGTCAAGGCCCACACCACCACCGGTCTGGGCACCCCGGCACGGCCATCAGCCAAACTACCGGCGGCCCCCGTATGGCCATAACGCAACCGTTCATTGCCGGCCTGCTGGCCACAGAGTAAGTTGGTAATGCTTAGCATAAGGCACTGCTCCTGGTAGAACGTAGTGACACGTGTACACAATCCGGTTCCGATTCCAAGGGATCTCCGGTGAGGGCGTAGGCTCTGGCCCGGCTGCCGCCGCAGATCTCACGGTAGAGGCAGAATCCGCATTTACCCTTGATCTGGTTAGGATCACGCAAAGATTGGAACAGTGGCGAATTTTGATACACATCCACGGGAGAATCTTTTGGAAAAGTGCCGCAAAGAATGGGCATAAAACCGCTGGGATAAATTTCTCCAATATGGCTGATAAACATGACTCCCCGTCCATCATTGGTACCCACCATACCCGGAAGGGTTTGGCGAGATGCTTTATCTACGTCGCCAGGCTTCCACGCGCTGCGCTCCAGCATAAAGCGTCGAAAATGCGGCGCTTCCGTGGTTTTAATCTGATATGGTTGGATAAGGCTATGCTCGTAGAGCTTTTCAAACGCGATTTCATATTCCCACGGCGCTATGCGCTGCTCGGCCAAGCCCCGTCCAGTGGGCACTAAAAAAAATACCGACCACATCACAATACCATGGCCGACCAGCAAATGTGCCATCTCGTCGATCTGGTCAAAATTATGCCGGGAAATGGTGGTGTTAATCTGCATCGGCAGGTGCGCCGCACGAGCGTCACGCATAATCTCCAGGGTGCGCTGGAAACTGCCCGGTACACCTCGGAAACTGTCATGCCGCTCGGCACTGGCCCCATCCAAGCTGACCGCCAACCGATGCAAGCCCGCCGTTTTTAACCGGACCACCGCTTCTGTGGTAACCAGTTTGGTGGCGGAGGGAGTCATGGCGGTTTTAAGGCCCAAACCCACCGCATGTTTCACCAGCTCAAACACATCATGGCGTTTTATAGGGTCTCCACCGGTCAATACCAGCATCGGCGGTTTGGGAAAACCCGCCAGAGTATCCAGCAAACGCAGCGACATGCCCGTGTCCAGTTCCAGTGGGTGGCGATGCGGCTGTGCTTCGGCCCGGCAATGTTTGCACAGCAGATTGCAGGCCCGGGTTACTTCATAAAAAGCGATCAGCGGCGAAATATTAAAATCCGCAGCGCTGTAACCGCCCCGCAGCTCGCTGACCGGGGCCGATTCCGCAATCGCTCTTTGAATCATGATCCACACTCCTGCTGCGCCAAAGCGGCTCTTCGGCTTAGCCAGAACAGTCCCGATACCGCGGCCCCGGCAGACACCACCGTCCGACAACCACGGACACTTGCCTTAGTACTATAGCATGTATATTCTGGATATCAAGGTTGTAATACCGTGTTAAGGAGTAACCGATGATAGCCATGTCCAATGTCGCGATAGAAAAACTTCTCAATGACTCGCTGATCGGTCGGCTGGGGATGGCTGATATTGATGGCCAGCCCTACAGCTTGCCATTTCCATTTTGTTGGCACCAAGGGGCTATTTACCTGCGTCTGGCAATGACCGGACGCAAAGGCGCAATCCTTAAAAAAAATAATCAAGTATGCTTTGAAGTGGACTGGTGCGGCGAAGAGATGAATGATTACGCCTCAATTATTATCGAAGGCCGATTGCTGCCAGTGACCGCTTTGTCCGAAAAAAATGCCGTCCGAACCGCCAACGATGCCAAATATCGCCGCTTGCGGCCGCATCATCGCCCGGGCCATGGACGCAGTACCACCCTGGAAGACCTGGCCATGCACAAAATTGTGGTCCGGACCATCTCCGGTCGATGTATGGAACCGCACACTGGCCGCACCGATCATGTACCCGATAGCCAACGATGGTTGGCCGCCGCACCGCTGTAAAACCAAGGCCCGCCGCGTGCCATCCGCGGCCATCAAGGATGGCTGGACACCCGATGATATTGACCCAGGAGTTTTTCAATCTGCTTAGTGGACGATCGATTGATCGCCAACGCGTTCATCAGATACAACTTTAACCCATGATCGGTCGCATACCTTAGAAGTGACTTGTCCAGCGCTACCTGCCAGGCGAAATCGTTATACATGAACACCAGATAGAGACGCTGAAACTTAGGCTCGCCGGCCGCGAGCAACAAATGCCCGTCCACCCTGGCTTGCACCCGCAGGGCCGCACCGCGTACCGACTTTGGATAGTCATATCTCAAATTCACATGGTGCCGGCCGGCCCACGTTTGCAACTGCCGCAACAGTCGCCCCTGCTGGAGGGCCATCTGTTCGTTGAATTTAGCCACCGGCGGTGAAAGCCCCTTGAACCTTGCCAGAAAGGCTAGCCGGGTTTTATCCCGGTGGGCCTTGGCCAGGCTCGGCAAAAATCTTGCCAACACCGCCCTATCCACCGGGCTGATATGCACCAATGCGGCAGGCCCTTTCCGCAGGCGCGCAGGCGACTGCGAACAGCCCACCAGCATGGTCAACAGCGCCATCCCCACAGCTGCCAACGCCGTACGTTGAATTCCCATACATATCCTCGGTTGGCCCCGCAGAGCCTTACTTACCTGGCACTCTGGCTCGTGGGCGTTGGACCGCCACCCATACGTGCGCCGCGCAGCAAAGCCCCCAGTGTCAGTCGGCCCGGCCCGGCCACCAATAAACCGAAAAGCACCACGCCCAATTCCAAGGGATATTCATACCCCCCCTGGTCATGCACGCCGGAAAATCCGTTGCTATGCATCACCCACACCGCCACGCCCATGTTGATGCACATAGGTATAGCTGCCAGCCGGGTGCCCGTACCCAACAAAAGCACAATGCCTCCACAGAACTCCGTCAAGGCGCTTAGATAAGCGCTGACCTTGGGCATGGGTGCCCCCACACCGGCAATGAAATGCTCAAAACCGACCATGCCCATGCCACCAAACGCTCCGAAGAGTTTCTGCGATCCGTGATAAATAAACACCCAGGCGAGCATCAATCGAATAATCAGCAGGCCCCAATCCTTTAATGTTGGAGGATAAATGATTTTACCTTTATTCATAGTCAGATCTCCGTAAAAAAGCCTACACCACTTACAACAGACCAATTTGCGAAAGGGCCCGGCGAATAACCTCACGATTGCCATCCGCAGGTTCGCACAGTGGCAAACGCATTTCACCTGTATCTCTTTCCAGCAGCGCCATGGCGGCTTTAATTGGAATTGGATTGGTCTCCACAAACAACGCCTTGCATAAACCAAATATCCGCTGATGGAACCGCCGTCCACGCACAAAATCGCCCGCTAATGCCGCCTCCACCAGCTTACGCACCTCACCTGGCAGGATGTTGGAAGCCACGCTCACCACCCCCACCGCACCCACGGCCATCATCGGCAAAGTCAGGGAATCATCACCGGAGAGCACCGTCAGACCGGCCGCTACAGCTTCCGTCGTTAAATCCAGATTTCCCGCGGCATCCTTTACAGTCGTGATGTTCGCACAATCGTTGGCCAGTCGGGCCATGGTCGCCACCGTCATGGTTACATTGGTACGCCCCGGAATGTTATAGAGCACCACTGGAATCGCCACGGATCGGGCAATGGTCTTGAAGTGCCGATACAGCCCTTCCTGCGTCGGCTTGTTGTAGTAGGGGATGACCGACAGCACGGCATCCGCTCCCGCACGCTGGGCATGCCGGCTTAAATCCACGGCCTCGGCCGTGCTGTTAGACCCGGTGCCGGCCATGACTTGTAGGCCAACTTTGTGGCCGGCACGTACCGCAGTTTCAATGACCAGGTGATGCTCGTCATGGGAAAGTGTCGGCGATTCGCCGGTGGTGCCCACCGCCACAATCCCTGTCACCTTATGCCGGGCTTGAAAGGCTATTTGCTGCCCATAGCGAGCGGCATCAAAGCTCCCCTGATTAAACGGTGTTACCAACGCGGTGAAGGTACCTTTGAACATCGAGATTTTCTCCTCAAAACAACATCGCCCAACACGACGATGGCATCGCTTGACATCATAGCCACGCCACGGCGCTTAAGTCTATTTACCGGACGGACTCCACAATCGCCAGTTTCATTTCCCGCACCGCCGCGCGCAATCCAATAAATAAGGCCCGGCTGACGATGGCATGGCCGATGTGCAATTCATTCACATGGGGCAAAGCGGCGATCGCGCCAACATTGCGATAATTCAGACCGTGTCCGGCGTTGAATTGCATACCCAGGTTTAAAATCTCTTCCCCGGCCAGGCGCAGTCGCTCGTGCTGCAACTGTACCGCACCGGTACCATTTGCCAACGCGTAAGGTCCGGTATGCAACTCGCACACGTCAAATCCAACCGCCTTGGCCGCCTTTACCTGCCGCACATCGGCATCGATGAAAGCGCTCACGCGAATGCCCGCGCCATGCATTTTTTTTGCCATCTCGGCCAGCACCGTCTGCCGGCTGCAAACATCCAGTCCGCCTTCCGTCGTCACCTCGGCTCGCTTCTCTGGTACCAGTGTAACCATGGCCGGTTTAATCTTCAGGGCGATCCCGATAATATCGCGTACGGCCGCCATTTCCAGGTTCAAAGGAACGACCGTCGTTTGCCGCAACACCGTCACATCCCGATCTTGAATATGTCGTCGATCCTCACGCAGATGCACAGTAATCAAGTCGGCCCCGGCAAGCTCAGCCTCCACGGCCGCCCAAACCGGATCTGGTTCCCGCCCTTGCCGGGCCTGACGCACCGTGGCGATATGATCGATATTAACCCCAAGTTTTACCATCTTTTAGTCTCCGCCGATTGTCGCGCTCACCCCAGCCTTAGTCATCTCTCACGCCCGCCGGACGTTTCCTCAATCTCTGGAATTCTACCCTGCCATCGAAAAATCCACATCTTCGCAGACTCCCGCGGGCTTGGGGACCGGGCAATAATAACTTCACACTTTCCTGCTGGTTCTTTTGGCCGCTGGCGGCGTTGCTCGCTCCTTGCAGACCCAAGGCCAGGGTATGCGCGCCCGTCGCGTCTTGCCAGCCGCCAAAATTACTGCGCCGTAAAACCCGAATTTATTTTTGCCCAGTCACTTAGTACGGATATAAAGCGGGGTTGAAAACATTTCTCGCTTTTAGGGTGGCCGAGGCGTCCCGACAATGTATGGGCGTCCGGCTCGGATCAAATCGCCGTGGACGATCCCGTGGCACTCGATACTGGCGGTGCCTGGAATAAAGCTCCATGCCGTCCTACACGGTAACGTCGGGGCTGAAATACTACGAGGTGGGCTTGCCAGGGTGAGCGATGTGCGCGGTTGCACGCTGCCATACTTGCACATGCCAGGTAGTATAAAAATAAAACCACCATTGATAATGCCACTGATACACTTTGGCTTCAACCAGACGCCAGTGAGGCCCAAGAGCCCTGGGAATCGCGATTTGTTCCAACGGCCGACTAATGTCCGGTGGCATATCCTCGACCGTTACCAGCGTACGCACGGATCGATTGGCATTGATCCAGCGCATCAGATGAATCCAAGACAACGGGGTGTCAGGCACGCGGCGGATGATCGGCAAGTCCCGCCACGAATAGTCGTGCGGATCGATATGGCCAACGCTCATCCACTCAAAGCCCAGCGTGCCCACGCCGTGGGTCCGGCGCGGACACGCCAACATCATTTCCTTGGGGTGGGACGGACTGAAGTAGCGGATGGCAACTTTTTCAATGGGTTTCCAGATAATCTGGCGGTAGAAAAACTGATTCGTCAGCGCAAAGATCGCGCAGACCATCACCACCGCGACCATAGCGGAAATACGCAAAACAAGCGTCGGCAGGCTCGCCAGCGCCATCCCCAGCCATACCACCCAGGCCATCGCTATAAAACCCAGGTAACGCTGCTGCCAGATTACATGATGTGGATAGATGGACCAACGTGAATGTACCGGCAGTGAGCCTAGGGCGAATAGGGTCATGGGCAGACCAATCCATGAGACCAGATGCCATCGTCGCCCCACCGGACGTGGCTCCGCCGGGATGCGTTTCAGGCGTTGCCACCGTGGAACCAACCCCCACAACATGATCAGCCCCACGCCGATGGCGATCCAAAATTCCGCTTTGGCCAACCAGGGAATGGTTTGTCCCGCCAGATTCCGCGAAAAATGCCGCGGCAGCGAAAACCAATGAATCATACGATCCGACGGAGGGTACACCGGCCAGAGAAATCCCAGCAGATGCACGCACGGCAAACCGACAATAGTACGCCAGTTGATGCCATTGTAAGACTGCACCCACGGCACCGCGTTTTGCGCGTGATTGATAAGCCAGTGATTTTGACATAAGTACCACCAGGTCGGCACGACCCCCATAACCCCAGCCCCCAAACACCATAACGGGACATCCCACGGCCGATGTCGTTGTTTACAAATAAGCCACAGCATCTCTATTGCCACCAAAAACCAGCCCAAGGTATCCGTGAGCAGCATCGCTGCACCGCTGCATGCCCATAAGGGATACCACAACCATTGCCGGTCCGAACCCTGCCACTTGAAATACAGGGCTACATTCAATGTTGTCAGCAGATAAAAGGCCCCATACATTTTTAGATCGCGGCTGTAATAGATCAAAAACGGATTTACGGCCACCAGCAGCATAATCAATAAGGACTGCCAGCGCCCCGTGAAATGCCGGGCGAGAAAATAGGCGCTCGGCACCATCAGGGTACCAAGAAACGCCGGCACCAGGCGCATGTACGCCGCGGTAAGTGCGGTGCCTTGAGGGATATGCAACCAATGCGTGACCAGCCAGACGTATCCCCAAAGGGTCACATACCAACCCGGTGGAAACCCTTGTTGGTTCAGGGCTTGGAGCACCCAATGAAAGCTCGCATCCACCCTTTTAATGGTGAAGGCCTCATCGCACCAATAAGATTGATGGCTGATACGCCAGAAGCGTAAAAATGCCCCGGCTCCGATGATGGCAAAAAATGTGACCCAAAAAAGCGCGCGCCTTTGCCCGACGATGGCCGCGGGGGTGCCTCCACTCTGAGCCGTAGTGCCAAATGTAAGCGGTGTTGGCGGCAACCGCCCATCACTGTCGCCAACTGCATCAGACGCAAGCAGGCTACCCGTCGAAGGACCAACAACTATTGACCGCGAAACCTCGAATTGATGAGAAGCAGACATACAGGCAGCTTAACGCTCACCACTGCGGATTGTTGCCTGCAAACCCGCCCCCAACAGTTCACGCGGAATCACGATTCAAAACGGGATAATTCTCCCGCTCGCCCAAACCAGTTAGCGGATAATCCTTCCGCAGCGGATGAGATTTGAATTCATCCCAGGTGAGAATGCGCCGTAAGTCCGGGTGGCCGTTAAAACGCACCCCAAACATGTCAAAAACCTCCCGCTCCATCCATTCGGCTCCAGCATAAAGTGGAACCAGCGAGTCAATCGCCAGTTGCGCTTCACCAAGAAAAACCCTCAGCATCAACCGCGGTTGCTCCCCAGCCACGCTGTTAAGAATATACACCATTCCAAAACGAGCCTTATCCCAGCCCGGATAATTCAGGTAATCCACACAGGTGATGTCACAGAGCATATCATAGCGAAGCGCGGAATCGTCGCGCAAAAATCGAACCACTTCCGTCAAATGCTCGCCCGGCACTTCAATTTGAGTTTGGCCGCGAAAGGATGCAACTTTCAGAGGTATATTGCCAAAGCGTTCTTTAAGTTTGACGGCCGCTGGATGATTTATGGTCATGGACATCTCGCAAAAACACGATACCTTTACCTACCGCCTGAAATTATAAGGCCGGAACAAAAAACTAACCAGTAAACCGCGGCCCCACAAGGAACACCAACATGCAGATACTTTTGGCCACGCTCAATCTTGGAAAATTGCGCGAAATTGAACATGAAATCCGCCAAGCCAGCCTGCTCGATATTCAGCTTCGGACCTTGGCTATTTTACCCACACCCGAAAATGTGGTGGAAGACCGCCCCACCTTTATCGGCAACGCCGTTAAAAAAGCCCGTGCTTACGCCAGCCAGAGCGGCATGTTGACCTTGGCCGATGATTCCGGATTGAGTGTGGATGCCCTGGCCGGCCAGCCCGGAGTTCGGAGCGCCCGCTATGCCGGAGAACCCTGCAACGATGCCGCCAACAACGCTAAGTTGCTCCAGACCCTTGCCGGCGTGGCTGCCCCACAGCGCACCGCCAAATTTGTTTGCGCCCTGGCCCTTGCCCATCCCACGGCTACCGTTGCCGTGGTGCAAGCATGGGTTGATGGCATGATCCTATCCGAGCCGCGCGGGGCCAACGGTTTCGGTTACGACCCGCTTTTCCTGCTCCCATTGCTCGGACAAACCACGGCGGAACTGCCGCTGGAACAAAAATCCGCTTTGAGTCATCGCGGCCATGCGGTCCGACAAATGATCGCGCTGTTCCGGATGGGCATATTTCCAAGGTAGGCGACTCCGCGCCTCCCTGTGGTGATTCAAAACCGAGAATCGTATGGACCTGTGCAGACCAGGCACAGTCCATTACCATTTCAGCGTCAACGCCGCCACCAGTCGCGTATCATTGCGCTTCTTTCCTGTGGTGCCGGCGGTATTGTCATAGAAATCATCAAATTCCAAGCGCAGGCCAAACCCGCGATAAACCTGTGGCAACGCAATGTTAAGGGCCGTAATGCTGGTGGCGTAGTAATCGTAGGCTGTTTTCAGGCCTTGCGTGTAGAGGTCATTGTTGGTGATGTTGACCTGCGAATCGAGCACATATTTCATGTGCCAGCCCGCCGAAGCGGTCGCCGTGGACACACTGCCGCCATGAAAAAAGGTTTCGTACAAATAACCTGGGCCGGCCCGTACATCCGCCTCGAATTTCGGCCCTGTAAATACTTTATAGCCCAAGCCGACGAGATCGTTGGTTTGGAATGAAATGCCGCGAATGGCGTCGTAAAGCTCATGTGTTTCGCCAAAGGCGTACCAGCGATTGTGCGGTTGCCACTGCGGCAGCAAGCGGCGATAAATACCGTTAAAACCCAAACGGCCCGCATCTTGCACGCCATTGGTGGTTCCGTACGCCCCCGTCACATTCATGTTTAACTCATTGGGTTGATTGAGATAATGGAACCGCACCGAGCCGGTAAATTCCGTCTGTTGCGTATTGCCCGTGATATTGGTGGCTCCCAAATCCAGCTCGTTATTCCAATGCGGCCCAAAGACGGACTGCGGTTTAGCCGGTATCGCCGCCACGGCCACAGCCACCGGTGCCCGCAAGGGAGCCGGCAAATTAGCCGCAATCAGCGGTTCTTTGCGCGTTTCCCGCCATCCCGTACCTTGAACGTTTGGCTCTACGTACGCCGTGTGAATTTGCCCATGGCGAGAGATAAATTTTACCGGCTGACCACTGACCATGGTTTTAACCGCCGCCAATTGCACCTCCAGCGTGCCGGCAAAGTGCGTTTTGATGGTGAGCTTGGTTGCGGTAACTTTCGTTATCTCGCCGGAAATGCGATCTCCGGATTTCATCCACAGAGTATCCGCGCCGGCGGATTTGCCCGCGCCCAACATCAATAAATTTACCGCCATAATCGTGGCACCAATCTGATAGCGTAACTTGCATTTCACGAAAACCTTCTCCTTATCTACGGGCTGACCCATCCAGGAACACTCTTTAT
The DNA here is from genome assembly GCA_013044065.1 of Phycisphaerae bacterium. Classification (GTDB taxonomy): domain Bacteria; phylum Planctomycetota; class Phycisphaerae; order WQYP01; family WQYP01; genus JABEVA01. The sequence goes on along the minus strand of JABEVA010000358.1, from coordinate 14,259 downwards.
CTCCACCCCCAACCGCCCCCGCCCAAATGGTAGCGAAAAGATAATCTGGTGATAAATTTACGTCAACACCGGTTCATCAGGCTTTTCCCACGGATGACCCACGCGGTAAAAACGGGCCGATATCGTGTTTACAACGGCCATGGGCCACCAAGTCGGCAATAATTTCTCCCGTCAGTGGGGCCATGCCGATGCCGATTTTGAAATGACCTCCCGCCACCACCAGGCCGTGAATGTGCTTCAACTCGCCAATAATCGGTCGTCCATGTGGCCCCGATGGCCGCAATCCCGACCAGATTTTCTCCAGCTTGGCCTTGGCCAGTGCCGGGCAGGTTGCCACTGCCCCGGTCAACAGAAAGTTCACACCTTCGACGGTATTGGTATTGTCAAATCCGGCTTGGCGTTCTGTGGTGGAGCCTACGAGAATGCGCCCGTCTGGCCACGGCACTAAAAAAATCTTCCCATTCTTTATGATCCGGAAAATCATCTGCCGTCCCGTATTGAGCAGCAGTGCCTGCCCACGCACCGGATGAATAGGTGCCGCCTTGGCAAGGTCGGCAAATTGATCAGTCCCTACGCCTGTGGTTAACACGCCTTTACCCGCCGCAATTTTTTCCGACAGGGTGTGCACCCCGCGAAAGGTGCCCTCCGAAATATCCAGCTTAACAGCCCGGGTATTTTCCAGAATGATCACCCCCGATCGCCGACATGCCGCTTGCAAAGCCGCCAGCAGGCTTTCCACTCCCACCTGGGCCGAAAGTTTGCACCACAACGCCCCCGCTGGCCATGGTGTCACTGCCGGCTCCTCTCGGTGCAGGTCATCACTGGCAAGCAATTCCATAATTGGTGGTGAAACCAAGGGCGGCCAGTTAGCCCGGGCCGCAGCGACTTCCTTGACCGCATCCGCCTGAGCCTTCGCATCGGAGAGCAGTTCAACGCGGCCCTGCCTCAGAAAATCCACCGCCACGCCCCCAGCCTGTCGTAATTCGTCGGCAAATTCTTCGAACCCCCACAGGCTTTGGCGATGCAGCAACTGCAATGGACCGGTGTGGGTGGCGGACGGCGGCCATAAAGCACCCAACGCGGCTTGGCTCGCTCCGGACCCACATCGATTTGCCTCTATCAGCGTCACCTTCAAACCACGCTGCGCCATGCGCCAGGCACTGGTCAACCCCATCACCCCGCCACCAACCACCACCACATCCGCTGTCATAATCACCAAGCTTTCAGCCGCCCGCGGACTCCAAGGCAGTCCTGCCTAAGACTCGCCTGAAGGGCTATTTCCGGCCCGTCCCAGCGGACTGGGCACTTGCCATAATCCATGAACCCACGATAAGATTAGCCGAGAATTCCGGCGTAAACAAATCGCCCGGTTCAAGTGGTAATAGATCGCGGCTTGGCGGCGGCAGGATCTGGCGGATTAACTGGTGAAGGAAAACCTATGGCCACGGTGGATTTTCGAGACGTATCCAAGGTGTATCCCGGCGATGTGCGGGCGGTGAACAACATTTCCTTATCCATCAAAGACCGGGAATTTGTGGTGCTGGTAGGTCCTTCCGGCTGTGGGAAAACGACCACTCTGCGGATGTTGGCGGGGCTGGAAGAGATTACTGAAGGCACCTTGAGCATTGATGGTCGCGTGGTGAATAACGTCCCGCCCAAGGACCGCGATATTGCCATGGTTTTTCAAAATTATGCCCTGTACCCGCACATGAGCGTTTACAAAAATATGGCATTTAGCCTGCAACTGCGCCGCCGCGAACTCGGCCTTACCAAGTCGCAAATTGACCAGCGGGTACAAGAAGCTGCGGCAATTCTGGGCCTCACGGATTACCTCCAGCGTAAGCCCAAAGCCCTCTCCGGCGGACAACGCCAGCGTGTGGCCGTGGGCCGGGCAATTGTGCGCAATCCCAAGGCTTTTTTATTCGATGAGCCGCTCTCCAACCTCGATGCCAAGCTGCGTGTGGAAACACGGGCGGAAATTAAGAAACTGCATTTACGGCTCAAGACCACCACGATCTACGTTACCCACGATCAGGAAGAGGCCATGACCCTGGGTGATCGCATCGTGGTGATGAAAGACGGCCTGATTCAGCAATGTGCCCCGCCACTTGTGGTTTATGAGCAACCTGTTAACCGTTTTGTGGCGGGTTTTGTGGGCACCCCACCCATGAATTTTATAACCGGGACCATCGTGGACGGTCGCTATTTCACCTTTGAAAAGCAAAGGTTGCTTCTGACCCCGAGATTGCAGGAATGCCTGCGCCAGCAGCCGGCCACCCAGGTGACGCTGGGCGTGCGGCCGGAAGCCATTTCGCCGGTCGGGCAGGGCCGCTTTGCCGGCCATGAAAACACACTTCAGGCGACGGTTTCCGTCATTGAACCGCTGGGCGACAAGGTGGATGTTTACCTTTCGCTAGGCCAACAACCCACCCTGGTCTGCCGCACGGATGCGCATCATCTAGAAGGTCTGGCGGTTCAAGCGGACATTCCGCTTTTTTTGAATCTGGACAAAGTGCATCTGTTCGCGGCAGATACGCCGGGGCACAATCTAACCTTGCCGCCCCAGACCTGAGAGCAAACTGGTCAATGATCTCACCAGCAATTTCAACCCAATGCCACTACGAATAGATACTCCGCTTGCCTCCCCACAAAGCCAATCGCTTGCCGGGCCGCCGCCACGCTCAACCATATTACCTCGGCACACCGGATGGCGGCCTTTGGGAGCAGCACCTATGCCACAACCCTGCAAGTTCTTCGCGCGGCGCAAAGTTTTTTGGACACACACCATCATTTCCCCAACACCCTTCACGTGCAGCGTTCAAAACCTCCTGAATTCTGTCTCTTGTCTCCTGCGTCACTGCCGCGCTGGGCTTTTCATATCCTCGCCGGAATATCTCACCAATGGGCGTCTGAAAATATACAAGATCCCCTAATAGCAGGGACACAGTGTTGCGAACAATGCCTGAATTTATTGGATAATTTTATCGTGCTTTGTACCGTCAATAAATCACGTCTATAAATATGCCCTAAAACATTTTCAAGACTTTCGGGACATATTGGTTATCCGCCAGACCACGTTTTCCACTTGCCTCAATCACGGAAGCTTTATTATTACCGGCATAATCGAAAAATCTTTTCACGTTAAGTTCCTCCGCCCCGCCGTAGCCACTGCCACTCACCTATCTGGCCGCGACCCTCCAGAGTTTCCTAAATCAACAGATCCCACACTTTGATGTTTCACCACATGTTCCACTATGGTTCGACGGTAAAGATTTAGAATTATTTGCGATGGGCACCATGAGGAGCCAGATCGGCCCGTGGGGCCTGAACGTTTATCAGCAATTCACTGATGCGACGATAGTGATACCCGCAGATGACCAATTGAATCGCCAAAGGTAAATTTCTAGGCCGATGCAGGCTGGTCCACAGCAACATTTTCCAATAAAGAAATCGTTCTTTACTGATCACTCCCAAACACCAAGTGGCCCGCGCTCCGGCCAGCGCGCGTCCAAAGCTAAGCCGAGTGCGCACCGGCGGCGCATGATACTCCCGCAGAAACGTTCGCAATCTCCGGTAGTACTGCTTGGAGGAATAAATGGACCGCAGTATGCTCTGATACCCCTCCTGCAATAAGTCCGAATCCATGGAAGGTATGATATTGGAGGTGCCGTCAACATTATCTCCGGTGGGAATTCCTACCAGGCGACGAGCATGTTTCATACGCTCGTAAAGTCGCGTGCCGGGAATGGCCTGCAACCGCCCCACCATTGCCGTCATAATCCCGCTTTTTTGTATGAAGTCGATTTGCCGCTGAAATATATTCGGCGGATCACTGTCAAAGCCCACGATAAACCCACCCTGCACCTGAAGGCCGGCACGGTGCATGCGATGCACGTCCGCCACCAGATCACGGTTGCGGTTCTGTCGCTTGGAACATTCCTCCAAGCTGACATTATCAGGGGTTTCAATGCCAATGAACACGGTATCAAACCCGGCCAGCACCATCAAGCGCATCAGTTCTTCATCATCCGCGAGATTGATCGAAACCTGCGTATTCAATGTAACCGGCCCACGTTCCTTCTGCCATTGGACCAGCATGGGAAGCAATTCATCCTTAAGTTCGCGTCGGTTGCCTATAAGGTTGTCATCGACGAAAAACACCCCGCCACGCCAGCCGCTGCGATGCAAGGCCTCCAGTTCATCCCGGATTTGCCCTGCGGTCTTGGTGCGGGGCCGTCGGCCGTACATAGCGGTCACATTGCAAAAGTCACAATCAAATGGGCAGCCACGCGAGAACTGAATGCCCGCACAGACATAGCGCTGTAAATCGGCCAGTTCCCAAAGGGGAACCGGAGTGGTACGAATATCAGCAAAACCATCCGCCCGGTAAAACCGTTGCGCTTTACCTTGCTGCCAATCCGCCAAAAATGGTGCTAATGACAACTCCGCCTCGCCGAGCACGAAGTGGTCAACCTCATCGAATAAATCGTATTCCGTACTGAAAAGCGGCCCGCCGGCGATAACCTTAAGACCGGCGGCTTTGCAGCGATGAATCAAAGTCTTCGCAGATTCCCGCTGCACCACCATGCCGCTGATCATCACCACGTCCGCCCAAGCCAGATCATCTGCCAAAAGCGCCCGGACGTTGAGATCAATCAGTCGTTTCTCCCACTGCCGTGGCAGCATTGCCGCCATTGTCAGCAGGCCCAGCGGCGGAGTCACCGCCCGCTTGCGGATAAAGTGCAGTGCATGGCGCAGGCTCCAGAAGGTTTCCGGAAATTCCGGATACAGCAATAACACCCTCATGGGCACCGCTCCTGACAACCGTACCGGGGAAAGCACGCCGTGGTACGATCTGCGACAAAAGGACTTTCCGTGAACCCAATTTCCTTTCCCTTGGAATTATTTCCAACGGACGGCTTCACACCGAGTCATCATCCATTATTATTATAGGCCGGTTTCCAACCTCAATCAAAAAAAACATGCCCGCAGATGAAGCCGTTTGCGTTGACGTTCTCCCCGACGCTTTGCAACATATTGTTGGCCAACAGCATAATCAATATTAATGGGATACGCCAAGAATACCGTTGACGCAAGAGAGGGGCCACTTAGTGGAAGCTAGCCTCTGCGCCGAATCGCCGCGCTCACTGCCCGACTGCGCATCCGTGATGCCATCCCCACGGTGACACTCGAAGCCTTGCAGTCATTACGATTTTATTGCGCCATTCAGGATCCTCCACCGCCGGCCATCATCCGCCACATCCCAAGCCCCCTCCTTTGCCGATTGCATCTTCCCACTTACAGCCAACAACTACCGACCATGTCAAAAAAGGCTCTTCTGGCTGCCAAGATCCTCACACAAAGCCTCTTCCGCCGGCACAACACAATCCGGACCATCCCAACCGCTGTGATTAACCTGTGCTCCGACACGATACATCTGCAATCCGCTATCCATATCCATCGTCAGGAAATCCCGCACCGCCTGTTCAGGGGTACCTTCCAGATATGCCCGCATTGACGGCGGATCCAGAATCACAGGCATGCGGGGATGGACCTTGGCGACCAAGCCGACCGCTGTCGTCGTGAGGATCATACATTGACTCTCACCTAAGGTATGAGAAACACTTGCGGGAACACAAAATCCCGCAAACGCAAAGGCCAGCCCATCTCGTCGCCGAAAGTGAAACGGACCTCGGCTGGCTTGGCCTCTGCCCATCGCTTTTTCGGCCGGCCATTCATAAAAGCCGTCTGCGGGAATCAGGCACCGGTGGGTGCCGAACCAATGCTGAAACATTGACTTTTGCAGAACGGTTTCTCGACGGGCGTTAATCAGCCACCGCACGGCTTTGGCACTATTGGAAAACCTGCTGGATAAACCCCAATGGCCTTCGGTGGCAGCATTGGGTGTGGCGGCCGCCACCATCATGATCCGCTGGCCTGGAGCAATGTTATACCGCGGTGTTAGACCTTGTGGCCAAGTGGTAATCCACGGGCACTGCTCAAAAAACTTCGCCGGATTGGTAAGAGTGTAACGGCCACACATGTTGGTTCTCCACGAACGTTGGACCACCTCAAGGCCCACCTCGACGTGCGGTTCTGGCCGCAGATTTAATAAGCGAAAGCACAAATCCGTTGGCCCGTCCAATGGTGCCATCTTCGGCCTTGAGGGCGCGGGCGATACATTCATTGGCGGTGCGACCAGTTCCGTATTGATTGGCCATCAAACGGAAAAGCCCCATCGCCTCCGCGGCCTTGCCCGAGAGCAACAGCAGATTGCCGCGAGCCAGCAGGCTTTGATAATCGGTAAATGGCTGCAGATCTCGCAGCGTGCTCGCAAAATGGCGGCCGTGCAGAGGTATGGATTCCAGCACCGTGCACCGATAAGCCTTACCGCCCGGCGCGACCGGCACCGCTCCCGCCACCTGCTGGTCCATAAAGTTCTCCACCATTTGCGGATCCTGCGGAAATGACGCATTAAGGCATTGGGCCACCAACAGTAGAGCCTGTTGCGTCATACGCATGGAACAGATATTCAATAAGCCTCGTGCCGCATTTAAGGCCTGTCTGGGATGGTTGGCCCGCAAGAGCGCTCGCACCCGCAAATCCATCGCCCGCTGAAGAACCCAGAGATTTCCCGGAAAATTACGTATCGTCTGCAATTCCAGCTTTGCCGCCAGGTTGTAGTGCCGGCCGCGCATCAGCGCCTTCGGCCATACCCGCAGCAACAACCACTCCATGGGCGGGCCAACCGCGGGCATATCCCTGGATATCTGATGAAATGCCCGTAGAGCCGACGCGCGGTCGGCGCTGGCCAATTCCTGTGTTATTTGATTATGCAGCCATGGCGGCTGGGCCTGTACAACTAAGCCGTGGCGCAAGACCATCAGCCCAAGGGACAACACGCCTGCAAGACCCAGCCACATACGTTTCACTTTCCGGCGGTTCGCCGGCAAAAGTCCACGGCGTGTAAGGGCGGCTACAGACTTATACCTTATCTTGATCATCATTTTTTTACTCCACCGGAACTGACTTGGTCCACCCATTGATTGGCCCGCCCGACGGCCTTATCCAACGCTTTGATCGTCCGGGCGATGCCTTCCGCCGCTTGGTGCAACTGCCAGGCGCCTTGTGCCACCCGATAAGCCCGCCCCCACACCAGCGCCGCCTGACGACAATGGTTCGCCAGCAGAAGCAAATTTCCCCGCCGCATCAAACTGTTAAAATCCTCTCCGGTTATTCGCGCTGCATGGGTAGCATACGGCTGTGGATTGAGCCTTCGCCACGCCGTTAAATAACTATCAGCCCTGGAAAACTTGTCGCTCGAACCAGGCCTGTAATGCCGAAATGCGCTCGGCAATGGACAAGGGTGATCGGTCGCCGGCGGCACGTACTGCTCGCGAATTTGCTCCGCTACGAACTGCCGGGCTGTAGGGCCAGCACCCATCGCCCCGGATTGCAGACACTCGCCGATCAACACCACGACTTGTCGGACATCGCGCATGGTACATACATTGTACAGCCGCAGCGCATTATCCAGCGCCCGATTGGGGTGCTGCGCCGCCAGCAGTGCCTGCGTTCGCACCAATAACATCAACTGCACCCAGCCGGTATTGGCCGGATCCCAAAGAATCTCCAAACGAGTCATGCCCAGCGCAGTACGATAGTGCCGCGCATCGAGCACGGCAGGCAACAAGGTTCGTTCAACTATTGGATAGGCCTTCCCGCCGGCGGCTCTGCGCCAGACCGCAAATTGCCGCAGTCCCCGAACACGCCCACGCCCCTGGGCTCGACATAACGCCTTGAGCAGGCCTGCCACCCGTGGATTGTCCGCAGGAGCCACACGCACCTGGGGCCACCACCAGGGCACCGCCATGTGTTGCCAATAGCCAGGTAACGAAGCAGCATAAAGCCGCATACGCACCGGATGACACGCATTATTGCGCCACGGGATATGAGCCAACGCGGGCACGACCGATGGCCCATTCTGTGGACCTGCGACCGACTTCTCGGCCGGTCCCGTCCCCACCACACTGATGAGCCAACTGCCCCCCAAAAGAAGCAGCCCCAGAAGCAGCACCGCACCGACGACGAAACCGAGCCCGTGGGCGGCTCGCACCCGAAAACCGGCCACATCTGAGAAATATTTACGGCTCTTCATACGCACGTGCCTGCCTGAAACTCCGTCATGATGCGCCGTGTGGACATATTATACTCGGTGCCTGCCGCCAGGATACTAACCGCGGCTTGGTCATGCCGATCCAAGTGCAGCCGGAACTTATGGTTAAACCCAGCGCGGAGTCGCCAATGATTAGCTTGCCGCAGCCAGTGCCCCAGCGAAGCCCGCCAATAAAAGCAATTTTGATCTCGCCGGCGTTACCTGTGCCACACTTTTTTCCCCTCCCAGCGGTCAACTTTTGGTACCTCCAGGCACGAGAATACCGCGTGCCTGCGCTAAATTCGCGGCCAACAGACGCCACCGCTATCCCCGCGCCACCAAGCGTAGCTGGCCTTAGAAAAGCCGCCAATTTATCTTACTTTTTTGATCTGTTTTGGCGGACGACCAATCGGGTGAAGCGTTTGCTCCTTACCAGTTTTCTTGGCCGTCATTCTCACCCAAAGATCCTCGCCCAGAGGACGCGAGCGTTTCAAGCTGGCCACAACAGCATCTCGGTCGGCCCTGCTCAGCGGCTGACTAACCACCTTACGCCAATGCTTAGGCCTATCCACCGGCCAGGTATCTAAAAGTGCCGATGCCACCTTTTTGTCACAGCCCAAGCTTGACCAGGGCCAATTCTCCGCCCGCTTTTTCAATCCAGCACGCAGCGGATTGCTTTCAATATAACGCAACAGGTTGATGAAATGCCGCCCACCTTGCACCGGAAAACTTTTATAACGCCCCTGATACAAGCTTCCCTTGGCATGAGGGTGTCGCACGCGGCAGCGTTTGACATGGGTGTTGGTGATCCAGGAAAGATAGGCGGAAAGATCGCCGTCACCTCGCGGGCGAACCACCAAATGCCAATGGGTGGGCATCAAACAAAAACCGAATACTTTGATGGAAGCCCGCTCCCGGCCCGCCATCAGTATTTCCAAAAACATCTCATAGTCTTTCCGCTTACGAAAAACCACCCGGCGACCGTTGCCTCGGTTAGAAATATGATAAATGACGCCGCCTTTGGCGGCCCGTGCAGTTCTTGGCATAAGCTAAAACTCTAGCCGCGCTTTTCCACGATGTCAAGAACGTGAAAGGTCTCATGGGACCACTAGAATATCATCGGGGCTTTTCGGTTCTTCGCATCCGGTGAAGGGGGGGATGGAATCTCCTTGCACCGTCCAGATATTATCGTTCCTTGGTCCGACATCTGGTGTTGTCACCCAGCGCACGCTCCCATCATCACACAAGATGTTTTCCCCACGCTGGTCATGATTAAAAGAGTTGGCATTTGCGCGAACTTCGCCCGTGGTGGCTTGAAAAAGCGGACTATAATCGGCCATCACTACCACATGACCAGTGTTCCCCCAACGATGATGATACGGGGCAAGCTGATCAATGTAGGAATAGCTGATATCATCCGTCGGCAAACCGTGCGACAAGTTCGCGCTCAGGCCGAGCGTAGGAGCAACATGACAGCTTGGACAAATCAGGTGCTTCCATGAAACAAACCGGCTGCGTGCAAACAAGGGTCGTAAATTCGCCAGATTGCCATGGGCATGGGCACAGCGCGGTTCCCCCGGAGTATCGGCTCGCGGTAACCAATTCCCATCTGAGGGTGCAGCGATGCGCGGCAACATTCCAGCATCGTCTGCGGCATAACCGGCAAACGCACTGGCCAATGCGGTGAGATTTCCCGCACAGGCTGTGCGGGCCGCGACATAACGTGCCTGCCGAATCCCCGAAATTAAAACCACAAAGAGTAAGCCCGCCGCAACGCTCATGGCGGCCAAGTCTATTTTCCGCCGATCCCACCCAATACGCATTCGCGCCGCTGGTTGGCCCGCGTTCCTACCGCAGGTAAGGCCGCCAACCGACGACCGCTGCCGAACCATGGCGATGGTCCGCTCGGCCAGCCCAAGGGGCACCACCGGCTCACCGGTCTGAGCCAGCAAATGGATAATTTCTTCCAAGCCCGAAGTGGGGGCACTTCCTTGGTCTTCTGACGTTGCGTTGCGGCCCGGAGGCTCTTGATCAAAACAGCGGTCGACATACGCCGCTTCCGCTTCGGTCAAACGATAACCCTTTAGAGAAAAGGCATCTTCGTTGTTGGAATTACAATCGTGGGTCATATGGGTTCTACACTCACATCAAACATGCCAACCCCACCTTCGCCGCACGCAGCCATACTCCAATGCGGTATCACAATCGCTGCTCCGCCTGCCGTTGTTTCCATAAGCGGCCAAATTGGGTTAAAGCGGAGTGTAACCGGCTCTTCACCGTGCCCACCGGAACATTCAGCACTTCCGCAGTCTGTTTGTACGAAAAATGGTTGAAATAACTCAAAAGCAACACCTCACGGTAAATATCCGGCAGCCTCCCGATCATCTCGCGAATCGCCGCAGCATCTTCGCCGCCGATGAGCAAATCCTGCGCCGACCCTCCATCCGCTTCCAATACATCGGCAACAGCCGCCTTTTCGTTCTCTGCGCCAAAGTTCGCATCCAAAGACTGCGTCGCACGACGACGAGTCGATCGCAAATAATCGCGGGCCTTATTAGAGGCAATCGTAAAGAGCCAAGAGCGAAACCTTTTCTGCGAATCAAACTTATCCGCATTGCGGTATACCTGAATGAACGCCTCCTGAAATAAGTCTTCGGCCGCAGCCCCGCTATTGACAAAGCGCTGCAAAAATACATACAACTCGCGTTCATAACGCGATACCAACTCGCCAAAGGCCGATTCACTGCCCGCGATAAACTCGGCCATGAGCTGTTCGTCAGTGGCCATTCGGCCCTTCCTTTGTCTATACGCCGCACTCACGGCTAGGTTCGCCAGCAGCAGCAAACTGCTGCCATTCCACAAACCTCCCTAGAATAATGTAAGTTTCCACCAAAGGCCATTGCCTTCCATGGCTTCCATTTAATTCGTCTTTACGAATGCCATGTAGTGGCTCATACCGAGGTTTTGTTGTTCCGGGAGCGATGGAAGAGTCCGTCAGCCACCCGCCAGCGCCAATAACCGCATCAGCACCGGTTCACACGCTGGATCAATGCGCATCGCTCGCCGCAGCCACTCCATTTCCACCCAACGACTGGCCCGTACTGAATGGCGTGCCTGCCACTTAAGAGCCAACAATTCGTGTGCCGCCAGCAGTGATTCCCCCGCCAATTTCGCTCCGGTTGATCCCGGAGGATAGAGGCCCGCAGGCGGCAGGGCGATCTCGTCGGCATGGCCCGGATTGCCAACCCCTTGGTCTGATAAATTTTGTACCCAGCGCACCGGTAAACCTGCGGCAAATGTTGGATCCGCCGGAGATAAAACCCTCCATCTCTGGCCCCGTCGCAATAAAAGCAATGCCTCCCAAGCACAGCCTCTCTTTGGCACCGCGTATTGCACCCTCTTGAGCATTTTCCAAACCAATCGATCAACGGTTCTCCCCCCGAAGAGTATCGTACCCGCACGCCGGCCCAACAACTCCCGCGTCATCCGCCGCCGCACCATGCCATCATCTTGCGTGCAGACGACGATCACACCTTCGCATGCCTGCTGGCGCAGCAGTCGAGATGCCTCCGTCAGCGACAGATAAATTCTTGTCAGTGCGATCCGATCACGTTGCCGCCACGCTTGCGCCTCTGCCTGCCGTAACAATCGTTGCGCCTCCACGTACTGCCCCCCCGCCAAATATTGCTCACCTGCCCGGCATAACACTGCAACATGCTCTTTCGGCGACTGATTGGATTCGGCTAAAGGTTGATTCATGGAGGCCATCGCCCGAAATCATGGACCAATTTAGCCACCGCGTCAATGTTGTTGCATGGCCGACTCCGCGCCAGCACGCTTTTTTTTTACCACGCCTTTATAATTCTCTCGACCGGATTGGTAGAAATCCGGAAGGACAATAGGCTTGGGGTGTTTTCAATGAAAGTGGCGATTGTAACTGGTGGCGGTGGCGGTATTGGACGCGCGACGGCGTTGGCGCTGGCGGACTTGGGCTACGCCCTGGTGCTGGCCGGACGCACACCGGGACGCCTGGAGGAAGTCGCGGAGCAAATTAAGCGTGCCGCCGGTAGAGCCATCTGTGTGCCAACAGATGTAACCCAGCCCCAAGACGTAGATCGTTTGGTGCGGCAAGCAAGGGAAGAATATTCCCGCATAGATGCCGTGATCAACACCGCGGGCATGGCGCCAATGATACCCACGCCCGATATATTGCCGACCCAGTGGCGGGAAATTCTGGAGGTGAATCTATCAGCGGCATTTTATCTGACCCGCGCAGTCTGGCCGGTCTTTCGCAACCAACATCTGGAATCGCAGTCTGACCTGCATGAACATGGCCGGTCCGGAGCGGAGTTAGGACCGGATTCCGGAGGAGTCATTGTGCATATCTCCAGTGAGTCCGCCCGCGATCCATTTCCTGGCTTGGGGGCGTACGGTGTAGCTAAGGTGGCGTTGAATATGCTAACCAAAGTCACCGCTCAGGAAGGCGAGCCGCTGGGAATTCGAGTGGTCGGCATTGCCCCGGCCGCAGTGGAAACTCCCATGTTTCGGGCGTTGATGACAGAAGAACAGGTACCCACCAGGGAAATTCTTGCGCCGCAGGATGTGGCCGAAGCTGTGGTTGGAGCCGTTACCGGGGCCATGCGTTATGCCAGCGGAGAAACAATCTTCATCCACCGGCGGATATGAATTGGCCCCGGCCAAGGCAATTCCACCCGGGGACCATACGCCCTCCACATCGAGCGTCGTTGCCGCTGTTGGGAGTGCATCGGTACGGCCATCGCCCCGTGATCTCACCATCCCGGCGGCATTGGCCGTCGGCTGGTGGTTACGGCCTCTGTTGGCGTGGGTGGTGGTGATGTTGTGCGTGAACTTGGCGTCGCAAATTGCCCTCCATGCCCCGCAGCGATCTTTGTTTTTGACTTCATGGGCGTATCATCCAGGGTGGAGCCCGCACCAGCATGCGCTCATTCGCTGGGATGGCATTCGGTATTGGCAAATTGCCCATTGGTGGTACCGCATCAAAAATGTACCGGTGGGCACCGCAAACACTGCCAATTATCCCGGCTACCCGGCGCTGGTGTTGGTGCTTTCACGCCTTCTCCCACTGCCGGTCTGGGTGTGGCTGCTGCTGGTCTCGAACGTCGCTTCGGTGACGGCCACGATTTTGCTCTACCGCCTGGCGGGAGAATTATTCCCTGGTCAACCCGCGGTACCCATGCTGGCGGTGCTGGGCTTTTTGCTGCAACCGGAGGCTGTTTTTCTATTTGCGGCTTATACTGAACCGCTTTTTGACATGCTGATGATTCTGTTTTTCTTTGCCGCACTCCGTCAGCGTTGGGGGGTGACCGCGATCATCGGAGCCCTTGCCGATCTGGTGCGCCCCACCGGTGTGGTTTTTTCGGCGACACTGTTTTTTCTTCTCCTTGGCGCAGCCATTGCAACATGGACAACCCCTCGCCAACGCCAAAGGCCGCAGGATATTGAGTCCCCCACCAGGGCCATCACCGCCTCCCGGACGATGGGCCGGGCCATTTTGTGGCCGACGGTAGCCGCCAGTGGATTTATTCTCTGGGCGGCGTGGCTGGCCTGGGAAACCGGCAACCCGTGGATGGTATTGGACATTCAACGCTGGGTACACGTGGGGCTTACCTGGAAACACACGATGCTGGCTTTAGATCTGGGTAAAACATTTCATCGCCTGATGGCTCATTTGGTTTCTCCCGCGGATCCATCGCATATAGCCGCACTGGAAAACGCCTGCGCTTTGTTCACACCGCTGCTGCTGCTGGCCATGCTGCTGCCCAAGCTGCGCCTGCCCGTTCCGCTGTGGTTGGTAGCCCTGTTCTTATGGCTCATTCCTTTCTTTTCGCACAGCGCCATCCACTACCAGGGAATGGGGCGTTACCAACTGGCCACCAGTGTACCATTATGGATTTTCTTCGGATTGGTGATGGCCAAGTTGCCACCACGCTGGGCCTGGTTGTGTGTGCCGCTGCTGTCGCTAAGCGGTCTGTGGATGTTGTTGGTGACCATGCGTTTTACGCAAGGCTTTTGGGTGGGCTAACCGGAGGACCTCTGATGAAACTCTATTTATGCCGTCATGC
>JABEVA010000045.1 GCA_013044065.1 Phycisphaerae bacterium | reverse complement strand
GTGATCGTTGTGGTCGTCGTGTTTATCCACTTCTGATCGGCAATTCTGCCGAATTGATCCAACCCCACGTACTGGTCTCCGCCGGAACCGATACTGCCGGCACTGCCAACCAGCGTAAGGTTAATCCCCGTCTGCGGATGATTCCGCGCCACAATCGTTGACAGGCCAAGGTAACTGTACTGCTCCAGCACGGTTCCCATGTCGCCGGAATTGGCCCCATCCACCATGCCATCCAACCGGCCAATGGCGTTATCCAACGCGGCATTATTGTTGGACAGCCCGCTGCCGTAGGAATAATCAATCGTTCTGCCGTTCGGATATACCATGCTGATCAGCCTCGAACCACTGCTCGGATCGCTGTAGGTGTATTGTACCGAAGGCGTAGTGCTGGTGTCCACCGCGCCCGTCACGGAAACCGACCAGGACAAATCCACGCATTGCCGCCATGACCCCGGACCGCATTATCGGTTGGGCCGGTGGATTGCCATGGCATTTCCCGGAAGATCTCAAACATTTTCGCCGGCTCACGCTGAACCATTGCGTGCTGATGGGCCGAAATACTTATAACTCGCTGGGCCGCCCTCTGCCGAAACGGCGGAATCTGGTGGTATCCAGGCGGAGCCGCGGCCCGGCCACGGATGGCGTGGAATGGTTTGCGGATATAGCCGCCGCCATTGAATGGGCGCGGAAGCATGGAGAAACGGAACTGTTTGTGGCCGGCGGGGGAGAAATCTACGCCGCCGCACTTAACCTGGCGGACTGAATGTATTTAACCCTGGCGCATCCGGATAAACCAGTCATCGGCGATGCGTGGTTTCCCGCATGGGATCCGGCCCGATGGACCGAAGTTGAACGTCGAAAATCCCCTGGACTTGAATTTATCACCTATGATCGGCGAGTGAATATCGGACGGTAAGGCATTGCGATACCTCAAAAGAGGACATTTCTACTTTGGCTTGACATGCCCGACCTGCCCGGTCTTAGTGACGGAAACGGCTACATTCGGATTAAATGGAATTCCCATACGATGCAGTGCGATGACCGCCTGAACATGGCTGGTGTTGTAAAAGGAGTAATGCTCCGCGGCATACCGGAAATACCTGATCGCGTCCTTGCGGTCGCCGTTGAATTTAAGAAATTCGCCGACGGTAAAACACATCCACGGGTGCCAGATGCGACCACTGCGATTTTCAAGCTTGTCCACCGCCTTCAGGTCCAGCGGTTGGTGCAATTTTAATGCCTTTTGAAACAGCGCCGCCAAGCGGGTGTACGCGGCCGACGGGGCATTTTTCCACGTGGCCGCCCTGGCAATAAGCCTGTCCCGCAAGGCGTGATCGCCGATGGAATCCGCCAACATCGCCGCCTGCAGCAGATGCAATTGCGGATAGAGTTCGCCAAAGCGGACCGTAGCCAAGTAACCTTTAATGGCTCGACGCGGATGACCGGTCAAAGCCTCAAATGCCGCCCCGGTCACGAGGTTACTAACGTTTAAGCGCGGCAGGGATCTCGCGGCGAATGCCCGGGCCGCGGCGATGTTGCCATGCTGTTCCATCGCGCACCAGAAATACCAGAGGCAGCAGTTATCCGAGGAATAATGCCAACTCTCGTTTCGGATCCAGGTCTCGCCCCTTTTCCAATCACCCAGGGCCGCATAGCACCTTGCCGCAGCCATCATCGGTGCTGCCGCTTGTGTTTGAGCGGTCGGAACGACGATGCGCTCCGCTTGATGGTAATGCCCGCGCCGCATCAGAAAGCTTGCCAGCGTTGCCGCCTCATTGGCGGCAGCCACCGAATCGCTTGCGGTGTGGATCAACTGCAGCATGGTGGCAACATATTTTTTATTCTTTTTCTCCTGCCGGTAAATACCGGCTAAAGATGAAAGCATCCAAGTCTCGGGATGAGTTTTCACCAGTTGGGCCAGGCATGGTTTTGCCAGAGCACGCACTTGCGCATTTGAACTGTTGTAGTATCCCCAGGCCAGCGCGGACATAATCGGCAAACTGTGCGGCGCGGCCTGCGTCCACACCTGCCTGTACTGTTGATAAAGTTGCGGGAACAAATCAATTGCAATGGAAATGGCGGCCGGCTCCAGCGGCGTGAGCTTGAGTGTATCCACCACTTCCGAGTACCAAGCAGTGGGCCAGTGGTTTATCTGCTGCGCCATTTCATCGGCCAATACGCTCTGGTCATTGAGCGCCTGCATACTCAACCCGGCATCGATATACTGACCTGTGGCCGGGTTTTTCACGTTCCAGATAACCGGTCGGCACGACAATACCGCCACCGTGGGATTAAGCACCTTCAGCGCTGCCATCCACGCGACCAGCTTCGCCCGATCCGCGGCAGTGCTCCTGCCAACGCCGAAGCATTTGAGTAACGGCCACCATGGATCGTGACCAACCAGTGGCTGAATATCCCGGCTAAGCACCGGTCGGACATCCCGCGGATCCCAACCCCACCTGAATCGCATAAATTCCAGCCGGCGTTCACAGTTGAACACCGCCGTCGATTCAGCTATTGCGCCCAGCGCCTGCCACGACGGATACAGCCGGTCGGTTTTTGGATTTCCTGCCTCCATCAAAGCTGCTATCAAGCCGTGCAACTGTTCCGGTAGATTATATGTCTGGTGGCCCGGCTTCAGCAGCGCTAAATTGGAGATGATTTTACCGATCTGCGGCGGCAGATGCGGCAACGTCGAAAGTCGCCTGGCCAGCGCATATTCAAGCATCGCATTCGTTCGCCCGTTAATCAGATCACCCGCATCCACGCCCATATGGTTTTGCAGCAACTCGACCAGACAAAGCGAATTCCGGTCGCTGTGAACCAAAGCCTGGGTGAGTATCTGCTGGCGGACGTTGACATCTTCCCAATTTAATGTCATGGCCGCCAGCACCGCCGCCAACCCGGCACTCGGCCCGGTGCCTGCCGCAATTTTGGCCAGCGTCATCGACCGGTAGCGCGTGTACGCGGCAATAACCTTTACCCATGGCCGGGAGGCAGCGCCACCGTGATCAAGCCGCCGTCCACGTTCCATGGCTTTTTGGGCCTCCAGCGGCAATCCAATCAGGGCGTCCACATACGCCTGCGTCCATGGTACCTGCCCATCGTGGGGAAACCGCGCAGCGAGCATGGCTGTGTACAGCATCGCCCGCGCCTTGTACACCTCGCGATACCCGGTAAACAACTGGTCCGTTAGCAGCGCCAGGTTCGCATAACCGCGCGCCAGAAGCGACAGGGCCTGCGCCGATATCCGATGGCCATGGAGCCTGCGGTCAATCGCGCGCAGGGCCGACCACTGCGTCACAAAGTGCATCACCCGAAGTTGTCGGACGATACGGGTTGCAATCACCGGTGGCGGCGCTTTCGCGAGCAGGTCCGGAAAGTGCGCCGCGAGCAACGCTTGGCGGATTGACCCGATCAGGGCCGCCGCGCGCGCCGTCAGAAACGGCACTTGCTTCCACTGCGCCAACGCACCATATACCACGCGATCATGCCAGATTGTGGTGCGTTTGCCGCGCGTCACGATTTCCAGTCGCAGCGACAAATAATGCCCGGCGGGAACGTTCTTTTCTTGCAAATGCAGCAACCGCGCACCGGCCAGCCCCGTGGGGTTAACCGCCTCGCCCGCTCCCTGATCTCGTACGACCAGTCCAAGGCCATTGTGGGCCGCCAGAATAACTGCCTGCCGAAAGACCTCGGACCCGTAAGAGTAGCCAACCATATTCGCCGCCGTGCCTTGGTCGTCCAGCATGAGAATTGGTGCCGTGTGCGCCGGCACCGGCGTCGCGGCAACCAGCGAATGCGCTCTGCCGAGCCACACCGCCACCACAGCCAAGGCAACGGCCAATGTATGATCGCCAAAATGCGTTGGCATACATTCTCCTTTTTACGTCAGCGTTTCCACACCTCATCCAATTTTAAATCGCACGCCGCAATCTCGCAACTGCATCTCGCCACCATGTCGCCACCAAATTCGGCGAACCGCCACTGGTTTCACCCGGTGTGGCTGCGGCAATCTGGTTTACCAACTGGTCCGGCACGCCGGTACCGCTATTGGCACCCGTGCTGGCCATGGAAATGGGCGCACCATTAATATCGCCGGAAAAAGTGTAGTTATAGAGCGCATCGCCAAGGTTATCCAAGCCGGTAACCGTAACCACGGGATAGGGTGTATT
>JABEVA010000357.1 GCA_013044065.1 Phycisphaerae bacterium | reverse complement strand
GGGTGGAAAGAGTCCATCGGCAGGGGGTGATGCAAGCGGCTCTGGTGGCGGATGTGGCTTGGAAGGGCGGGCCCGATCAGCCGGTTGAAACCACGCCTCTGGTTCCGGCGGGGGTGACGGACGAGGCGGATTTGCAGCGGCTGCTGGAGGAGATACGGCGGCTTATGGCCACCGAGGGCGGGCGCTGAAGATGGTTGAAAGCCGGGCGACAACAAGAACGGCCATGGGAGCGAGCGCCTCCATGACCGCGTGATTCGGCAACATTTTCGACAGGGGAGGGGTGGCCTGGAGACTCCTGTGGCGGCTGCGGCGCTATGCTATACTAACGCGGCGGCTGACAAAAGGGCCGCACTGGAAAACGATTCTGGAGCCTACGGTTGGAGATGCCCATTCTTGATCCTGCACCGCGCAGCTATGGCGATACGCCGCTGCATTGCGGTCAAACCCTGGCTGAGTTTGCGGCGGCTGTTGGAATATCGCATTCATCCGCCCGCGACCGGTACCGGGAATCTTTGTTGTATGCACCGCTGACGGCGATGCCTGCGATGAGCCGGATGCAACGAGATGGAGGAGGGATTAAATTTTGTCTGGAAGCGGGGCGGTCCGGGGCGGCGACGTTGGAGACGGAGTCGGTGATTGTGGCGATGCAAAGTTTTCATGGACATCGCTGGTATACGTTGTGCTTGTCCAGCCAGCTTGGTTGCCGGATGGGCTGCGTTTTTTGTCAAACCGCACGTATGGGGTTGCTGCGGAATCTGACTGCGGCGGAAATTGTGGTGCAGTTGATGGCGGCGCGAGCGATCTTGCGCAAGACAGAACCGATGGCGTGGCAGCCCGGAGGATCCGGGGCGGACATTCGCAATCTGGTGTTTATGGGTATGGGCGAACCGCTGGATAATTTTGACGCGGTGGTGCAGGCTATCCGCGTGTTTACCGATCCGGGTGGTTTTAATATGCCTATATCGCGCATCACGGTGTCCACGGTGGGGCGAATCGACGGTCTTAAGAAACTGGCGGCACTGAACTGGCCGCATCTGCGCCTGGCTATTTCCCTTAATGCCGCCGACGACGAGCTGCGCAGCGGATTAATGCCGGTGAACAAGGCCATGCCGTTGGCCGAGCTTCGCCAGGCGCTGCTGGAATATCCGCTGCCGCGGCGCGGCCGCTTCTTAATTGAATACGTGTTGATCAAGGATGTCAATGACAGTCCGCAAGATGCGCTGAAAATAGCCCAGTGGTGCAAACCCTTGCCGGTGACGGTAAATGTGATTGGCTATAACCCGCAGCAACCGGCGACATTTGCAACACCCGGCGAGGAGGAATTGGTCGCCTTTGTCCGCCAACTGCGTAGTTTGGGCATTTTTGCCAAACGTCGTGTCACCCATGCCCGCGATCTGATGGGGGCTTGCGGGCAGTTGGGCAATTCGAGCCTGCGGCGGACAGCAGCTTTGCCGAGATGAGAGTGGAAAGCGCGCAAAGTCCGCCGAGAACCGCAAGGGGACGAAACTTGGTGTGATGGCGCAATGCGTGATTCAGCGGAGGTTGACCAGGGGTGTGGGGTGTCTTATGGGGCGGGTCAAGGATTTGGCGGCCATCATTGATATTCCTTCTGGATGCCGCCACAATAGGCGGCGGCGGCTTGCAGAGTAGCCGGAGGTAATTTATGACACGCATCGAAATCTATGACACCACACTGCGCGATGGCAGCCAAGGGGAAGGGATATCTTTTTCTGTGGAGGATAAACTGCTGATTGCCCGTAAACTGGATGAACTCGGGGTGGATTTTATCGAAGGCGGCTATCCGCTGTCTAATCCCAAGGATGAGGCCTTCTTCCGGGAGGCGCGGTCCTTGCATCTGAAAAACTCCCGGCTGGTGGCCTTTGGGATGACCCGTCGCAAGGGAATAAAGCCGGAGGATGACACCGGTTTAACCGCCTTGCGCGATGCCGAAACCGAGTATGTCACCGTGGTGGGGAAGACCTGGGATCTGCACGCCACCGAGGTGCTGGGGGTAAGCTTGCAGGAAAATCTGGATATGATCGCGGACAGCGTGGCGTATCTCACGCGGCTGGGGCGCAAGGTAATTTATGATGCGGAGCATTTTTTCGATGGCACTGCGGCCAATTCAGAATACGGCTTGAAAACACTCTCGGCAGCGGCGCAGGCCGGAGCGGTGCTGGTTTGCCTGTGCGATACCAACGGTGGTTCGCTGCCGCTGCGGGTGGCGGAATTTGTGAAAAAGGCCATGGGAAGCGTGGCCATTCCGGTGGGCATTCACACTCATAATGACAGCGGCCTGGCGGTGGCCAATTCGCTGGTGGCCGTGCGGTCCGGCGCGGTGCAGGTGCAGGGCACCATCAACGGGTTGGGGGAACGCTGCGGTAACGTGGATATCACCACAGTGATTGCGAACCTGCGGCTGAAAATGGACTGCGATTGCCTGCTGCCCGAATCGCTGCACCATTTGACGGAAGTGTCGCGATTTGTGTACGAAATTGCCAATCTTAATTTCATCAACAATCAGCCGTTTGTAGGTGCCAGCGCCTTTGCGCACAAGGGTGGGATGCACGTTCATGCGGTGAACAAGCTTTCGCGTTCGTATGAGCATATTCCGCCGGAAGCGGTGGGTAATTCGCGGCGCATTTTGGTGTCGGAACTATCGGGCATTTCCAATATCGCAGCCAAGGCCGGGCGGAAATTTCAAATAGAAAACGACCGGGTGGCGCTTAAAAAGGTGCTGGATCAGATTACCGCACGGGAAGCCGCGGGTTATCAGTTTGAGGCGGCGGAAGGTTCCTTTGAACTGGTGCTGCGCAAGCAGATCGGCCGGTACCGCGGATTTTTCGAGTTGGAAAGCTACCACTGCGCGATTTCGCGTCGCGGAGACGGGCCGGTATCCACTGTGGCAACCCTGAAAATGAGCATCGGCAAGCACACGGTCAGCGAATCGGCGACGGGCGACGGTCCGGTCAATGCGCTGGATGCGGCGTTGCGAGCTGCGTTGCTGCCGCACTACCCCGGCATTGCCCAATTGCACTTGCTGGATTACAAGGTGCGGGTGGTGAATTCGTCCGCCGAAACCGCGGCCAAAGTACGGGTGGTCATTCAATTCCGTTCGCCGGAAGGTGTGTTCGGCACGGTGGGTGTTTCTGAAAATGTGATTGAGGCCAGTTGGCAGGCCCTGGTGGATGGCATTGAATATCGGCTGATCCACGAAGTGGAGGCACTGGAGAAGGACAAGCTGTAGACATGACGACGGAATTAGCACCACAATATGATCCCAAGGCCGTGGAATCGCGGATTTATGCCCAGTGGCTGGAAGCACGGGCCTTTCATGGCGTTCCGGATAACCGCCCGCCGGAGCGGCGCTTCAGTATTGTTATTCCGCCGCCCAATGTAACCGGGGCATTGCATTTGGGCCATGCCATTAACGGCACGATTCAGGATGTGTTAATACGCTACCACCGCATGAAAGGGGATAATACCCTTTGGATGCCGGGAACCGATCACGCCGGTATTGCTACCCAGGCCGTGGTGGAAAAGCGCATTTTTGAAGAGGAAAAAAAATCCCGTCATGATCTGGGTAAGGAAGGGCTGGTGCAACGTATATGGCAATGGAAAGATGAATACCAAACCCGCATTATCTCACAGCTTAAACTCATCGGCAGCTCCTGCGATTGGGACCGTACCCGTTTTACCTTGGATGACCAATGCGCCAAGGCCGTGCGCGAGGCGTTTTTCAAGCTTTTCAAAGATGGCCTGATTTTCCGCGGCCTGCGCCTGGTGAATTGGGACACCCAACTGCAAACCGCGGTGGCCGATGATGAAATTTATTACGAAACCGTGCAGGGGCAATTAACCAGCATCCGCTATCCCGTGGTGGACCGGCGTGATGGCGATCCGGAATTCTTAATTGTGGCCACTACCCGCCCGGAAACCATGCTCGGCGATACCGCCGTCGCGGTACACCCGGACG
The DNA here is from genome assembly GCA_013044065.1 of Phycisphaerae bacterium. Lineage (GTDB taxonomy): Bacteria > Planctomycetota > Phycisphaerae > WQYP01 > WQYP01 > JABEVA01. Next base: position 16,969 of record JABEVA010000357.1, on the reverse strand, counting down.
ATCCACGCTACAAGCACCTGATCGGCCGGAAAGTGATTTTACCGCTGGTGGGCCGCGAAATTCCCATTATCGCCGATGGCTTGCTGGTGGATCCCAAATTCGGCACAGGGGTGGTAAAGGTGACGCCGGCCCATGATCCCAACGATTACGCCACCGGCCAGCGGCATCAGTTGCCCCAAATTAATTTGCTCACAGCCGATGGCAAAGTGAATGGCAACGGTAAGGGCACTTTTGGCGGAAAAGAATACGATTATACGGGTTTGAAATTTGCCACCGTGGCCCGGCAGAAAGTGCTGGAAGACTTGGAAAGCCTGGACTTGATCGCCGAGAAAAAGCCGCATGAGCACGAAGTGGGCCACAGCGACCGCAGCAAAACGCCCATTGAGCCGTATTTAAGCGAGCAATGGTTTGTGAAGATGGGCGATGTGGAAGGCGGCATAACGCTGGCCGATGGCAGCAAGGCCAGTGGTTTGGCCCAAGCGGCCATTGACGCGGTAAAAGATGGCCGGGTGAAAATAGCGCCGGAGCGCTACGCGAAGGGTTATATTGACTGGCTAAGCCAGAAACGAGATTGGTGCATCAGCCGGCAATTGTGGTGGGGACACCAGATACCGGTGTGGAGGGTGCGTGTAAACAGCGGTGGAGATATTCAGAGAGCCGCCGCCGCCTTGGACAAATTGCTTCAGTCACAATATTTTGGGGTTCGGCCACAAGGTTTTCAGATATTTGATTCACCAAGCAATTATGTTTTGGGTTTGGACCCAGAAGCGAATATCGCGCTGGGAACAATTGCCCAAATGAGCAGAGCACCGGGAATTCCCACGGAATGGGCCATGGAATTTCCGGATCTTGCTGTGATGGGCTTGCGATTGGACCGCGATCCCGACGTGCTCGACACCTGGTTTTCATCCGCACTATGGCCGCTGTCCACCATGGGTTGGCCGGCCAAGGGCACCAGCGACCAGGCCCAGGATCAGCTTTTGCCTTATTTTTACCCCACCAGTGTGCTTTCCACCGCCCGGGAAATTCTTTCGCTGTGGGTGGCACGTATGGTGATGTTCGGTCTGTATCTGCATGGCGAAGTGCCGTTCAAACAGGTTTACATTCATGCCGTCATTCAGGATGGCCAGGGCCGACCGATGAAAAAATCTCTGGGCAACGGCGTAGACCCGGTGGACATTGTGGATAGCCACGGGGCCGACGCCCTGCGTTATACGCTGGCCTCCATGATTACCGACACGCAGGATATTCGCCTGCCCGTGGTGAAAGACAAAACCACCGGTCGCAACACCAGTCCGCGTTTTGATGTGGGCCGAAATTTCGCCAATAAAATCTGGAATGCTTCGCGGTTTATTTTATCCCATACGGTGGACGTTGCAGTGCCCACCACAGAGGAAATTATTAGCCTGATCCAGAATGTGGATATTGCGGACCGGTGGATATTGGCCCGACTCAATTACACGGTCGGCCTAGTGGATGAGTCTATCAATCATTTTCGCTTCGCCCCGCTGGCCGCGGCATTGTACGAATTTTTATGGAATGATCTTTGTGACTGGTATCTGGAAATTGCGAAGAACCGTCTTCGCCAAAAAGACCGCACCGTGCAATCCATTTTGTTGTATTGCCTGGATAAAAGCCTGCGGCTATTGCATCCGCTGATGCCGTTTATTTCCGAAGCGATTTGGGAGAAACTGCCCCAACGCACCGGCCCGGTGATCACAGCGCCATTTCCCCAGGTAATACCGCAATTGGCATCGCCGCAGGCGGAGTGGAAAATTGCCCTGGCCCAGGAGATAACTCGTAAAATTCGCGACATCCGCAACCAATACAACGTGGATTCCAAAAAAATTCTGGATGTAACGCTGCAACCCGAAGACGCGGGGTGGGTGGGGGCGGACTCCACGCCGGCACAGGCGGTGTTGGCGGAATGTCAGGGGATTATTGGATCACTTTCCGGCAGCGTGTTGACCATTGCCGTGGCTGCACCAAAGCCCGCCGACGCCGCCGTAGCCATCGTGTCCAACGTGCAGATATTTGTGGCGGGTGTGATTGATCGGGAAGTTGAGATGCAGCGGCTGGCCAAACGCCGCGCCGAGCTGGAGCGCTTCATCGTCGGCAACCGGGCTAAACTGGCCAACGAAGCATTCGTCAGCAAAGCCCCGGCCAAAGTGGTGGAAGGCTTGAAAGCTCAGCTTGCCCAACAGGAATCGGAATTGGCGGCTATTGCTGGCGGCGGGGGGCCGTGAAATACGATTTAGCCAAGCACCAATGAGAATCGCAGACTAAGCCGATTGCGCTGATAAACTACCCCGGCATCCCGCCGATGGCATCCTCCGCACAAGTGCCGTCAAATGCCCGTGTGTTTTTCGTCATAGGAACAGGTGACTTTTAAATGAAACACCCGGGCGACATCTGGCCGAGGGGCGCTTGCGCCATTAAAGAAGATGCTGTCAAAGAGATGATTGTCGTGTGATGTCCCGCTATCTCCGGCATAAAGGTTCCGGGATGCCACGGCGCGAAAACCGTGACGGGTCAGCACCAACAGAACGGCGGTGCATTCCCCGGCGGACCAATGCCATGTCGTAACAATGCGCGGTTGGCCGTGGCGGTTCGGCCGGGTGCAAATGAGACTTTCGTACCGTAATGCGCCCACATCACGATAACCACCGGGAACTCTTGCAAACACTTCATAGCCAATGTTGCCGTCGACACTTGCGAATTGGTGTTCCCAAATGAATAGCGCTTTCGGCCCGCCCGGTGTGAGTCGATAGCGATTTACGCCAAACCCTTGTTCCCACTGGTTAAGGGTGCCCCCCTTCGGCATCACGTTACCGCAGATACGGTGCCGCCAGCCGACAAGCTTTCCCTGAATGAGTACCGTCTGCGCCTCGGCCGTCTCCAGGGAAAATGCGGGTTTTGATTCCCTGAGGTGAAAACCCCCAGCACCGGCCATCCGGGAAGCACCTGTGGAAAACCACGCGCATATGGGCAGTCCCACCAGCACCAGCAGGGGCGGCACAAGCGCCGTCCAAGCTGCCGCAGAATAATTTTGTGTCGAATTCATGTCGGCTTACCTGTGCAATTCCGGCAAATAGTTTTAAGATTATACCCTGCGAGTCCACACCCACCGGCCGGCAGTTTTGGCTTAAAGCGGTACTCGAGAGTGGTGAGCCAGCGACAGCAAGACGGCGGTGCCTCCCCCGGTGGAATCATGCTATTGCGTAACGGTACGTGGTTAGTGGCGATACCGTTCTATCCGGGCCACTCATGTGTACACGCCTAAGCGCTGGGCGGTTTCATACATAGCCAAGACATTTTCCACCGGTGAATTGTCCTGCAACATATGCGTGGGGGAGCAGCAATAGCCCCCGCCCGGCATCATGGTCTCCAGCGTCTCCCGGACCACCTCGACCGTCTGTTCCACCGTGCCCAGGGCCACCGGTCCAGCGGTGGAGATGCAGCCATGGAACATCAAGCGCTGGCCGAACCGCGATTTAAGGTACGCCGGCGACATCTGTGCCGCCTCCGGTTGCAGCGTGTCCACCGCGGTAATACCCATTTCCAGAAAATCGTCAAACGCCCACGAGCTGGAGCCGCACGAATGGATCATCACCGGCAGGTCATAGCTGCGGGCCAGATCAATAAAGCGCTGGTGGCGTGGTCGCAGCAGATCGCGAAACATAGCCTGGCTGATCAGGGCACCACGCTGCGATCCCAGATCTTCTCCCATCCACACAAGATCGATTCGGCCCGTGGCTGCCTCCAAGCTGCGCCGCGTGACTTCCCACCATAAAGCCAACCGTCGATCGATCAATCGGAGGGCGGCCTCGTAGCCATCCGCCAGATCGATCATCGCCTGCTCGACGCCGCGCACGAACCCATACGAGTTCAGCACGTCCACAAGCCCGGGGCCGCCCAGATAAATGAATTTGTCCGGATATTGCCGGCAGCCTTGCACTACAGCCTGATAGTCAAAATCCTCAGGTGACGGCAACGGCCAGTTGGCGATGGCATCGGCAGTCGCGTCGGCCAGCGGAAAATCGCAAAAATCCCAATAGCCGCCGGCGGTGTGGTCGATCCACCGGGTCCGCGCTCCCCAGATCGGGTCCACGTGCCGTCCCGGCATCTGTGGATGCAGTCTCCGGCCCGTATAGGCCGCGTGCACGGCTCGAAAATCGACCCCAATCGCCTGGCGCAGCCCCTCGTCATCGTCCGGCCCCAGCCCAAAATGCGCCTTGAGCTTAGCGTCGATACCCGCGTTGGCGCTGTAGTCGAGAGGCACCCGGTCCGGTAGCTGGTGCCGCAGCGCCCGCCGGACACGCTGGCGGGAGGTCATCGGTTGCGCATCCATGAACATTTGCCCGGCCATGGGTATTCCTCGATCAGATCAACAAATCCGCCGCTTCGGTTGTAACAGCGTTTCATCCCATGGTGACATCTGCAGAGGCAAGCGGTGCCAATAATACTGGAGTTCCACGTTGTGCCATCTCGTGTAAATCTCCGCCCAGGTCAGAGCGCAGTGCGGCAGCAGCGATTTAGCCTCAACCGCTTCGTCCACCGACTGATAACGTACGTCCAGCGAGAGCCGGATTTGATCCCTGAACTGGCACGGAAGTGCGCGATGCACTGTCAGACTGGGAAATGTCAAGACATCACCGATCGCAAAATCCCCGGCCACCCAGTCCTGCTCTTGGGGACACAACTGCGCCGCAATGCCCCCCGCACCGGGTGCGTGCACCACCGGAATATAGCCGGACTCGTGGCTGCGCCGGCACACGGTCAAAGCCCCCAGTTCGCGTGGGCAATCGCCCAGTGGAATCCAGGCCGTCCACGTATTGGCCGTTCCCTGGATCAGCGGGAAGTCCTGATGCGGCGGTGTTGGCACCATACACGGATGCGGTGTGATCATCCGGGCGATATGCCGCGGATGTACGAGCACCTCGCTGCCGAATAAGGCTCTGTAAACCTCCAGTAGTCGGGGATGATGCGGCAGGCGATGCATGCTCTCCAGCCGTTGCACATCATGGTAGGCGACGATGCTCACGCCGATATCCGTGCGCATTTGGGCTTCCGGCACCGCGTTGAGCGCGTCGATGTTAAGCCCCCCGCCCAGGCTGTCTTGGCCGGCGGCTCGCCAACCATAGCGCTCGACCACCGCGAGTTCGTCGCGACGCACGCGCAGCACATCCGCGGCCGGCAGGAGGCCGCGAAAAAACAGATACCCGTCCCGCACCGCCAGAGTGCGCAGGGCAGCCGGATCACCCAGCAGCTTCGAAGCGTCCAGGAATGGTGCAGCGTCATGGTTCATAATTTGCATAATATGGTACAATCGTCGCAACTGCAATGGATTTTTGTGTTAGAAAATGGACTTTTGAGTCATGACCACGCCAGTACCTGAGGTTTCTTCCATCATTGTTTATGCCAACTGGTTTCAGTTTGCTCCCGGTGAGCACATCGTTCAGCGCTGTCGTCAGAGCCGCATGCTCCTCTGGTGTCGGCAGGGGCTGGGCACGCTGACCGTCGGCGCTACCAGTTTCCAACTTGGTCCGGACCGCTGGCTGCTTTTGCCATGGGGTACGGCCATGATGTACCAAGCCGACACCCGCACGCCCTTCCTCGTCGCCGGCGTCCACTGGATCCCACAGCACGATCCTACCACGCCCGTCATCTTCGGCGTGGCCCATGGTCGCGATGAGACTCTCAGCGATCTGGCATCCCGCCGTGATGCGCCGATCGGCGATTGGCGAGACGAAATTCTTCAAGGCGACGCGGCGCAGGCACCCGGACTCATTCATCTGGGCGAATACATTGTCAACCGTTTCAACGAGGCCTGCTCCGAGATGGTGATGCGCATTCTTGCCGGGCTTTTGCTTGATGAGGTGCGGCAAAGCATTCGCCATGTCCGCACCGTGAGTGTATCGGCGTGCTTGGAGCAGGTGCGCCGGTTTGCCATGCTGCACCTGGCTGAGCCTCTCGATACCGACCGGCTTTGCGGTGCGGTTGACTGCAGTCGCGCCACCCTGGCCCGATTGTTCCGGCGCGGGATGCAAACGTCGCCCGCGTCGTGGCTCGCGGATATGCGCATCGCACAGGCTCGCCGGTTATTGCGTTCCACCGCCCTGAGTGTCCAGCAGATCAGCCGCCGCGTCGGGATTGACGACCCCTATTATTTTTCCCGCGTGTTTCGCCGCAAAACCGGCGTATCTCCGCGAGAGTACCGCGCCGCGCACAAGCCGCTGTGAGTTTTTAGTGGTGCCCCCAGGAATCAGGCCATCCATTGCTGGTCCGTCCAGGATTCCACGCAAGTAACCGGTCCGGCCGCTCCGTCGCGATGGGGCTTGGCCCAAGCCTCGCTCAATTGAGGTCACCATTTCGTGCTTGCGGGCCGAATAAAAGATGTTCGTGTTTGATGGTCCGCCCAGGTTACAATGCTGGGGCTGGAAAACTGCTGATAGGAGCAGATCATGGCGAGCACGCGCGACAACGTAGGAAAAATGTGTGGTTGGCACATCGCTTGGGATGCCGCAACCCACGCAAGGCCGCAAGCATTTGGCACCTCTGGATGGCGTGGCTATTGCGGCCAATCTTACTTGGCCTTTACCCGCAGGGAACTGCTGATGGTTATGGCACTTCTGGCGGTCATTGCTATGCTCTTGTTTTCGATTATCGGTAGCGACGACTGCGGCAACCGTGAGCTGGCCAACCGAGCGGTATGCGCAGTCAATGTGCGCCAGCTCATTCAATCCATGATCATTTATGCCCAGAGCAATCATAACGAATTCCCTGCGGCCTCCGGTCCCACCGGTGGTACATACGCCAATAACCCGCACATCACCAGCCTGGATACCGCCGCTACCCCAAGAAAGCCGCAGCCATGGCCTTTGGCACCGGCATGATGGCGGAATCTCCGCTGGCTTCGATGTGGCTGTTGGCGTTAAATGGGCAGATGACGGTGAAAAGTTTCATCTGTCCGTCCGATCCTTACGCCACGCAGCCTTCTGATTTGTACAGTACGAGTAACCGGTACTTTGATAACTTCGGCGTGGCCAATGGTGCTACTTCTTCCACTGACATCGGTGAAAGCTATTCCAGTGATTTCCCGTGGCGCTATAGAACCCGAACAATCGGTGGATGGTGGCTCAACAAAGGCATTGCCAATCTGCCATTGGCTGCGGATATGGCCCCGGCGTATGATCTGAAAGGGGGAGAATTTGCGCGTAATCCGCTGCTGCCGCTGAAAAACACTTATGGCACGTACATTTTTAACTCCGGCAATCACGCCGGTGATGGCCAAAATGTCGGCTTTGGTGATGGCCACGTAGTGTGGGACAGCAATCCTTATGTGGGCGAAAATTCTGATTCCATTTACAGCTACGGCAACATTTCCAACACGTCCCCGACGGATGGTGCCCGGTATTGCGGCAGCACCGGCTCTTTGGCGGCCTATCAGAGTTGGAACCCCGGCCAGGCTAAATCCTGGGATGTATGGATGGCCCCGGTTCGCGATGTGCGCAACGGCAGATGGTGAAGGTGGGGCACGGGTTTGCATTCGATGGAGGGTGTGACTGTGGTTGTTGGTGAATCCTGTTGGCTTGGGGTATCTGCGGCTTGGCCGTCCGCTGGTAGTGTCGGCTGATCTGGGCGAGTAGAGAGAATTTTCTGGGATTGGCGGAATTTTGAACTTCTTGGCGATATTTTGCGTTTATCTGGAGAGGAGCGGGCGTGCGGGTGGCGAGTTTGTACGCTTTACCGAACGGCCTGCGGTCAATGGAGCTGCGCATGTCTACGCCTGATCCAAAAGATAATGCCTTTGACGCCGCGCTGGTGCGTCGCCTGCGAGGGCTGGCTACGCTTCCGGTGGATACAGGGGCGTTGGACCAGCGGTTGAGGCGGGCCATCCCCGGACCGCGGAGAAATTTACGTCGATTTGGTGTGGGCCTGGCCGCAGGGGCCGCAGCATTTCTGATGATGGGGTGGGTGTTGTTTTCGATCCTTTCGGCGACCCTGGCCCGGGCCTCGCTGGCCGATTTGACGCATGCGTATCAGTTGGCGGTGTCCCGCGGACCTGTTCACGCCGCCCAGCTTACGGGGTCGTCTGCTGCCGCGGCCTTGGCCCAAGCCTGCACTTGCCTGCCGGGGCTGAAAACGTGCCCCATGGCCAAGATGAGTTCCTGTTACATGATTGAGATCGGCCATCACCAGATTTCATGTGCGCTGCTTTCGTCGGCGGCTCACCCGGTGGTGCTGCTTACGGGTAACCGTGTCGCGGGTCCCAAGGGTCAGACGGTTAATTTCCAGGGGATCCAATATCAGGTGGTGCGGACCGATCACCTGAACTTAATTGAAGGCGCACGCCATGGCCGTTGGATGTGTCTGATGGGACGCAGTTCACCGGCGACATTGCTAAGGCTGGCGTCGCGCCTGCGGAACTAAATTGGCCGGTTCACCAAGCCTTCGGCCAAGCCGCCACCTCCGATTGGTATGGAGGCGGCAGTCGGGTATAAAATTGCCATGGATTACCCGATGGAATTGAAAGGGAATGGCCGTTCCGGAATCGCAAGATACCTGCACTGATTTCTACCGCCTGGTGTGGCCCCACCGGGCCATGGTGCTGCGCAGTGCCATGCTGCTATCCCACAATATCGCCGAAGCCGAGGATATTACCCAGGAAACCCTGTTTAAGGCCAGCCGGGCGCTGCCTGCACTACAGAACCAGAATAACATCCAACCGTGGCTATTGACTATTTTGCGTCACACTTGGACGGATCGGTGGCGGGGGCGCGCAGGCGAAGGGCAGGTTATAAGCCTGGAGGCTTTGGCCACGGAGCCTGCGGAGCGGGCGGCCTGGCCTGAGGTGCCGGCATCAGATGAGATTGAACATCCTGATGAATTGCTGGAGTGTGTGTCCGACGCACAACTGATAAGAGCCATCCGAGGACTGCCTGAGGAAATGCGATGGGCTATTTTACTGGTGGACATTGGTGGTTATGACTATGAAACGTCGGCGGGAGTTCTGGATGTTCCGGTGGGAACTATTCGCTCGCGGCTTAGCCGTGGCCGGGCCATTTTGCGAAGCTTGTTGCTTACCGACCAATTCCCAAGAGGTGGCCGGCATCTTAAAAGGCCGACAGTATAAAAGCCATCGGCGGCAGCCGCTGTGCCGGAGTCGATCTTAACTTGTCAATCCGTGTCTGTTTTACCGGCCGCAGTGCAGGGAACGGGGAAATTTCCTTTGGAGTGGGCCTGATCAGGCCGTACCTGCAGAAAAAATGAAAGGTTTGGAACTTTTTGGGCCTTGAGCTTCGTTGTAAGCTGTGGAGCCGCCGCTATGCGTTTGGCGGTGGGCGCATAAGAATGTTGCTTCAGCAGGAGCTTTGCGGATGCACAAAATGGCTTTTTCCATCATGACGGCCATGATGCTGGTGGTGGGGGCGGGGATGCCGGCCCATGCGGCCATGCCAAAGCAAGTAACCGTCAAGGGTGAATTATTGGATATGGCCTGTTACAGCACCATGCAGATGAAGGGCCGGACCCATGGTAAGACCTGCGGCAAAAGGTGCCTGGCCAGCGGCCTTCCGGCGGGTATTGTGGTTAACGGCCGGGCGTGGACACTTTTGACGAATCCGGCTCCTTTGGCCGCGTATGTGGGGAAAATCATCAAAGTTACGGGGAGAATGGACTCGGTCGATGATACGATTTTTCCGAAGAAAATCTGGTGGAAAATGGGCGGCATGTGGATGAGCGTTCAATTGCGGGATCAGTTGCATCATTGATATTCACCGCATGGGGCACCGTGGTAAATAGGCCTGGGGCTTCATAGATGCACATCTTTATGTGAGTTGACATGACCAGCATCAGGATATTACTTTGGCCGATCCGCCAGCTGATGGCGTTGACTTTGGTCTTTGGGGTGGCATTTCCAACTGTGGTGACCACAGGCGTGTGCCGGGCTGCGCGTGATTCCAACGTGCGGAAATGCTGTCGCTGCGCAATGATGAATTCCAGGATGATGGCGGTCATGCCCGGCGGGGCGCATCGGACGTGCCCGGCTAGTGCCGGTCAGCATCCAAAACCTCCCAGATGCCCCATGATACAGCCGCGGAAACCGGCCGCCACCACCGCCTCGACTGATATAACACCGTATCTGGTCCATCCGGAGCTGGCCGGGTCCTCGGCGGTAAGGACCCTCGTCTTGAATTCAGGCCCGCCGCCATACCACAGGTTCAATTCCGGGGTCGCGGGTTTTGCGATAGCTTCTTTGCGTCGTAAATGCGTCCTACTAATATAGTCATATCGATATGTTGTGATTAGTTGTGAATGCCTGGCGGCACGTGGTGCCGCTGTTGGCGTGGACCATGGGCTATTATTAAGACCGAGGATGGCATGAAGATTTTCAAGACACTGCTGGTAATTGCAACAATAAGCGTGAGCATACTCATCGGGATAGCGGTAGGGGCGTGGAATCATCGCCCGATCAGCCGTTGGATGGGATTAACAACCGGCACCGCAAAGGTGGTCGGAGGTAGCGCGGCAGCCCGCAGTTCCCAACGGAAAATATTGTATTGGTGGGATCCGATGGTTGGGCCGTCATCCATCTCTAAAATGCCGGGAATTAGTTCCATGGGGATGAAATTAATTCCGGTCTACGGTTCCACAACAAAATCAGCTCCGGCGGGGCGGGTACGGGTGAATCCGGTTATGGCTCAGAATATGGGAATTCAAACCGCGACGGTGCGGGAGGGTGTGCTGCGAAAAACGATTCGGACGGTCGGCTATTTGCAAGCCGCCGCCCCAAATCGTTGGAGCATCAATCTTCGGACCGATGGCTGGATTGGCAAACTCTATGCCACCACCAATGGCACTGCCGTGCGCAAAGGCCAAAAGCTATTCACGCTTTACAGTCCGGCCATTGTGACTGCGGAGGAAGAGCTAATTGCGGCGCGGAAATCCGCAATTGCCCTGCAAAAGTCGCGTGAGCTCGGAGCCACACGCGAGGCTGAGGAACTCTTGCGATCCATCGAACATCGGCTGAAATTCCTGGGTGTGAACGGCTCGCAAATTCAAAACATTCAGGAGACGCTTCATGCTCAAACGTATATTACCTTTTATAGCCCGAGCACCGGCACCCTCACGGATGTGCAAGTTGAGCAGAAATCCTTCGTCAAGTCGGGCACGACCATCATGCGAATTGAGAACCTTGAGACCGTGTGGCTTAATGTCCGAGTGTTGGACAATCAATTGTCGTGGATTCGCCGGGGCGAGCGTGTGACCTCCACTTTTGCGGCGCTGCCGGGGCGTACCTTTACCGGAAAGCTCATTTTCATCGATCGGTATGAGAATTCGAGGTTCCATAACACCACCGTGCGCATTGTTTTGAACAATCGCCTGGGACAACTGCGTCCCGGCATGTACGCCCTTGCGGAGATACATACCACGCCGGTTCCGCGGTGCCTTCTGGTTCCGCGCGTGGCGGTGATGAACATGGGTACAGGCAAGCTGGTGTTTGTGGAAGTGTCGCCCGGCCATTTTGATCCGGTAGCCGTTAAGACCGGCCTACGCGGCGGGCGCGGTGTGGTCCAGGTGTTCTCCGGTCTGAAAAAGGGCCAAAAGGTGGTTACCAACGGGCAGTTCCTGATCGATGTGGAGTCGCAACTCAATCAGATCAAGGCCCGCTTTATTCCGCAGGTGTCACCCAAGCGAAAGGCCGGTTCATGATACGCAGGATTATAGAAATCGCGATTCACAACCGCTTTGTGGTGCTGCTGGTGGCTGTGGGGATAATGGTGGCGGCAGGCTGGGCCGCTTTTCAAAGCAAGCTCGACGCCGTGCCCGATCTTTCCGACGTACAGGTGCTGGTCCTGACCAATTATGCCGGCCAGACGCCGGGGGTGGTGGACAAACAGGTGACCTATCCGCTGGAAACCCAACTCATTCACGTACCCGATGTTACGGCCGTGCGCGGCCAAAGCATGTTCGAGTATTCCCTGGTAACGGTGGTCTTTAAGAACGGCACCAATGTGTACTGGGCCCGCAACGTGGTGCTGGAGTATCTGGATGCCGCCAAGGCCTTGCTGCCCAGAGGGGTAACCCCGCAACTTGGTCCGGACGCCACCGGGGCCGGGTGGGCGTATCAGTACGTGCTCTATCCCGGCTGGTATTGCAAAACGCATCCCGGAGGAATCTGGCACGATCCGCAAAGCAATCGTTGGTATGTCCATCGGCAGCAAGTGCCCGCTGCCCGCCGGTCACAACTGGTGCTGGTGCGGGCCTTTGACCGCCCCGGAAAATCGCCGCTGTCGGGCCGGCCTCTGGTGTCCAGCAATATCAACCTCGGACAGTTGCGCTCCCTGCAGGACTGGTTCGTGCGTTATCAGCTCGACGCGGTCCCGGGCGTGGCGGAGGTGGCAGGAATAGGCGGCTTTGCCAAAGAATATCAGGTGGTGGTGAATCCCAACCGGCTTCGAGCCTACCACCTGACAGTGGAGCAGGTGGCCGACGCTATTCAAAAATCCAATAACGATGTTGGCGGCGCGACCGTGGACATTGGCGAATTGCAGTATCTGGTGCGCAGCCGGGGATATTTGAGAAATCAAAGGCAACTCGAAAACGTTCCCGTGGCACAAGCCCCTGATGGTACGCCGCTTCCGCTACGCGACGTGGCCACAGTGCAAATTGCCGGCCGGCAGCGGCAGGGAATTCTGGATTGGAACGGGCGCGGGCAGGTGGTAGGCGGGATTGTGGTGGTGCGTTCCGGCGCGGACACATATCGGGTGGTGCAACGGGTAAAAAGGAAATTAGCCACCCTCTCTACGAGCCTGCCACCCGGTGTGTTGGTCAAAACCGGCTACGACCGGGATAACCTCATTAACCGTTCAATTCATACACTCTCCGACACGCTGCTGGAGGAAATGATTGTGGTGGCGGCCGTGTGCCTTTTGTTTTTATGGCACGGACGCAGCGGTTTGGTGGCCATTGTTGTAATTCCGGCCAGCATGATTATCAGCCTGGCGATTCTCTATTGGCTGGGTGTGAGCGCCAATATCATGAGTCTTAGCGGTATCGCCATTGCCATTGGGGTGGTGGTGGACAGTTCGATCGTGATGATTGAAAATGCCCACCAGCAGATCAATCGAGACGAGCAGGGGGCGGCGGCAGGCCGAGATCCACGTCCGCGGTCCAAGCTGATGCTGGAGGCGGCCCAAGAAGTCGGGCCGGCACTATTTTTCAGCCTGTTGATTATCACCATCAGTTTTCTGCCGATTTTTATTTTACCTGGTGAAAGCGGCAAAATGTTTGGCCCGCTGGCATTGACCAAGACGTTTGCCATCGGTGCCGCAGCGGTGCTTTCCATTACGGTCGTCCCCATTTTAATGATTTATTTTGTGACGCCGCGGTTGTTTCCGAGGTCGTGGCCATGGTGGCTGCAGTGGTCTACGGCATTGGCAATTATGGTTCTGCCGGTGATCGGCCTGGATGCGGCCGTTGGCCACAGTAGGGTATTGGCCCGCTACCAATGGTGGATGGTTGGGGGCTGGTTTGTTCTGGCGGCGATGCTGGTGCTGCCGCAGAAGATCATTCACGAACAGCACAATCTGGTCAGCAGGTGGCTGCAGAAGGGGTTTCGTCCGGTGTTTAACACGGCCATGGCCTGGCGGTGGCTGCTGCTGGTAGCGGCTGCGGCGTTGTGCATTTCCATTTACTGGCCCTGGACTCATTTGGGCACGCAGTTCACGCCACCGCTTTATGAAGGTGATCTGGAATATATGCCCACCACGTATCCTGGTATAAGTATTGGTGAGGCGGGTTACGTGTTGGAGCAGAGCGACAAGATCATTAAAAGTTTCCCGGAGGTGAAAAGCGTATGGGGGCAGATTGGCCGGGCCGATACCGCCACCGATTCGGCTCCACTGAACATGATTGATACCATCATCCGGCTTAAACGCCGGACCGATTGGCCCGTGGTGCGGGTGGCGCGGTTTTATGACCACTGGCCGCATTGGCTTTCGTGGCCGCTGCGGCACACCTTCTGGCCAGGCCATGCCCATCTCTCTTTAAGCCAACTCATGGCCGGCTGGACGAGCGCCGGCGGAAAGCATAGAGAGGGGCTAAACGAGGCCTTGAAAATTCCCGGCGTTGCAGCGTATTGGACCATGCCTATTGCCAATCGCGTCAATATGACCAACACCGGCAGTAAGACCCTGCTGGGCATGCGCATCTTCGGCGAAAATCTCAAGGTGTTGGGCCGGGTTTCCAATCAGATAGCGCAACTGCTTCAAGGCGTACCCGGCACCGACAGCGCCATCGCCAATCAGCCCCTGGGAGGTTATTACCTGGATATCCATATCAACCGGTTGCAGGCCATGCGCTACGGCCTGACCCAGGCGGCGGTGCAACGCATCATCACCATGGCCGTCGGCGGCGAGCCGGTGAGTACCATGGTGCGGGGTTTGCAGCGTCTGCCCATCAGCATCCGCTATTTTCGCAAGCTGCGCGGCAACGCCTCGGCACTCCAGGAACTTCCCATTGCCACGCCGGATGGGGGTGTGATCACGCTGGGCATGATCGCCAAAATCCATTACGCCGCGGGTCCACCCGAGATTGACAGCCAAAATGCGATGACCGTCAATTACGTCAACATCACCACTGCCACCGGTAATACCGTCGGTTACGTTCAACGAGCCAACGCCGCCATCCGTCGCGGTGTCCGGTTGCCCACGGGTTACACGTATGAGTGGATCGGCTTGTACAAACAGATTCAGGAGGCCAACGCCCGCTTGGAACTGGTGGTGCCCATGGTGTTATTGATCATTTTCATTCTGCTGCTGGTCTCCACCGGCAGTCTGGGCCGCGTGCTGGGCGTACTTTTATCCGTTCCCTTCGGCCTGGTGGGGGCGATATGGACGTTGTATTTCCTGCACTACCAGCTATCGGTAGCGGTGTGGGTGGGCATTATCGCCCTGGGTGGATTAACGGTGGAAATGGGAATGGTGCTGCTGTTGTATCTGGATGTCAGTTTTAAGCAGGCGCAGAAGGATGGCCGGCTTAAAAACCAACGCGACCTTTTCGACGCCGTTTATACCGGGGCGGTGCGGCGCATCCGTCCGCAGACCATGACCGCCTGTGCGGCGCTGGTCGGTTTGACCCCGCTGCTGTGGGCCACAGGTGCGGGGGGTTCGGTGATGCGACGCTTGGCGGCACCCATGATCGGGGGCCTGGGTACGGCGTTTATTTTGGAATTGCTGGTGCTGCCGGCCTTGTATTACATCGTGATGGCGCGGCAGCTTCGGAAACGATGGAAAACGCTACCGCCGGTCCCAGGCGAACCCAATCCTGAAACAGGAGCGAATATATGATGTTGAATGTGCCATCCTTTAAGGCTGTGGGCCAACGGTGTAAATTAGGCCTATGGCTATTGGTCGTGGCTCTGGCGGCTGGCGTTAGTCTGGCAGGCTGCACGGTACATCCGGCGGGTGAAGCCCAATTGCGGCGACAAGCCCAAGTTGCCGGGCGGCCCTTTGCCAAGCCCTACGCCCAGCGCCATCCATCGCCCTTGCCATTCAACGCCACACCCGGTCAATTGGTGCATTATGCGCTGCGCAATAACCCACAGGTGCAGCAATACTATTGGCAATGGCGTGTGGCCATTGAAAACATTCCGCAGGCCGGAACCCAAACCACCACCCTGATGCTCAACGCGGGCACCTTGTTAAGCCGCGGGTCGGCTTCCCTGGCCAACACCACTGCGGGGGCGGCCAATATGGGCAGCGCCGATGTCAAATGGCCGTCCAAGTTATCCGCTGATGCCAAAGCCGCGTTGTTGCGCGCTGTAGCAGCCGAATGGAATTATCGGTCGATGTGCTTTGCACTCCGGCGCAACGTGCTGGATGCCTGGTATGGCTACACGCGAACCGCCGTTCTGCTGGAATTGGTCAGGCGACGGCAATCGTTGTTGCAGAGTGTGATTGCCCTGAATAGAGCCGGGATCAAAACCGGCACCGTCCGGCTGCAGCGGTGGCTCTCCGGCCAAAATCGTCTTGATTTGCTGCGCAGCGGCACCTTGGAACTTACCCAGCAACTGCCGCGACAACTGGCGGCCCTTAACGCTCTTTTGGGCCGACCGGCCAACACGCCGCTTAAGCCATCGCAGGCCGTTGCCAGAGTGCCGGTACCGGCTCGGAGTAATGAGCAACTCTTGGCCATGGCGGTACGTCGCAATCCGAAGCTCCAGGCGCTTGGGAAGCTCGCGGCGGCGGGCCGTATCAGCATGCGCCGCGCGAAAATGCAATATATCCCTAATTTCGCCCTTGGCCTGTCCACGTCGCTGGAGGGCACGGTACAGAATATTACCGGGGCGTTGGTGGTGCCGGCGCTGCGCTATCAGGCCATTGATGCCTCCATTCGGCAGGCCCGGGACCAACTTCGCGCCACCCGCGCTTCGTGGCGAGAGCAATATAACAACCTGGCCTCCCGACTGCTTATTGACCTGATTGCCCTGCGCAATGATCATCGCCAATTGCGGCTTTTTCGCGGCCATATTCTGCCGCGCTGGCGGATGCTGGCTGCTCTGACACGTGCGGCCTACCAACAAGGTGGAGCTTCGGCGGATCAGCAGCTTGGGCCGAACCAAACCATGCTGCAAATTCAGCAGACCATAGTCGATCTTCAGACCGACCAGAACCAGCGCGTGGCGGATCTCGACGCTATCGTTGCCGAGCCGATGGAGCGGGGCGCACTGAAGCTCGCTCATGCCGCGCCACGTTCCGATGGGCGATGATGCGGTGTCATGGGGAACCGCTCTTGGTGAAGGCTTTAATGCGGGAAAAAATGGCGCTGGTCGTCTAAGGAGGATGCGACTATAACGTGTCGTAAAGCAGCCCTGACGAACCGCCCGTGAGAATTTTCGGCGAGCCAGTGGCAACTGGTAGACGGCGATCGCCGCGTGCAGCAAGCGGAGGCTCGTCGAGATTGT
>JABEVA010000356.1 GCA_013044065.1 Phycisphaerae bacterium | reverse complement strand
TCCATGGATGGAGATGTGGCGGATCTGGCCGCGTTGTCCGTCGTGGCCGAATCCGCCGGGGCACTGCTGGTGGCCGATGAAGCCCATGCCACCGGAGTGTTTGGAGAACATGGTCGCGGGATAGGAGAACTCGCCGGTGTGGAAAACCACATTGCCGCAAGCGTGGGTACGCTTTCCAAATCGATCGGGTCCATCGGTGGGTTTGTGTGTGGATCACAGGCGTTGATTGACACCCTGGTCAATGAGGCCCGCAGCTTCATTTATACCACGGCATTGCCTCCAGGGTGCAGCGCTGCGGCTTTGACCGCGCTAACCATTATGGCCCGCCGACCGCAATTGCGTCGTCGCGTGATGGCCCTGGCGGCCTACGTGCGTGATCACCTGAGAGCCATGGACTTTGACTGCGGCCATTCGGGTTCACCAATTATTCCAGTGATCTGCGGCTCTGCGGAAGCGGCTCTGGAGGCTAGCGAAGTCTTACGGCAGAGCGGCATTTTTGTGCCCGCCATCCGCCCGCCCACTGTCGCACCCGGCACGGCCCGGCTGCGTTTAAGCCTGATGGCCACACACGGCGACGATCAAATTGAATTTCTGTTAAAGCAAATGGCCCGGTTACGTGATCGTATTTTAGTCCGGTCGTAAGCCATCGCCTCGTGCCCGTCGGGGGGCTTAGCCGCCCAGCCATTCAGCTATCTGGCCAGCATAGTAGGTCAGCACGAATGCCGCACCGGCCCGCCGAAACGCATACATGGTTTCCAGCACCAGAGCCTGTTCGTCAATGAAACCTGCGGCGGCGGCGGCCTTGAACATTGCGTATTCCCCGCTGACCTGGTACGTAGCGCACGGTACGTCTACCGTCGCTGCCACCTGCTGCAAAATATCCAGATACGCCATGCCGGGCTTGACCATGACCATATCCGCTCCTTCCTGAACATCCAAAAGGGCTTCGCGGAGAGCTTCGGCCGCACCGCGACGAAAATCCATCTGGTAGCCCCGCCGATCTCCAAATTGTGGCGGCGATTCGGCTGCGTCGCGGAACGGGCCGTAATAGCCGCTGGCATATTTCACGGCATAACTTAAAATGCAGCGATCACTGAAACCCGCTTCGTCCAAGGCTTTCCGCACCGCCAAAACACCGTGATCCATCATGCCCGATGGCGCAATGACGTCCGCACCGGCCTGGGCATGCAATACCGCCTGTTGACACATCTGGGCAATGGTGGCGTCGTTATCCACCGTGGGCAGAGGGCCATGGGCGTTCACGCGTGGTGCAGCGGGTCCAGGCACGACGCCAGGTAGACCCGCTTTTTGTTCAGGCGGTCGTTTCGCTCCTGGCCCAAGGCCAGCCGTTGCTACCCGCTGCGGCTCCATCGCTGGGACTTGCCCAATCAGCGGACCGCAATGGCCGTGATTGGTATATTCGCAGTAGCACAGATCGGTCATGGCCACCAGCTCAATTCCCGCGTCCCGGATACGCCGCAATGTGGTGCAAACCGCATTGTTGGGGTCGTGGGCATGAGTTCCACAGGCATCCTTTTGTGCCGAATCGGTTACGCCGAAGAGGATCACCGCCCTCACGCCACGCGAAAACAACTCCTTAACCTCCTCAACGGCCGTATCCGGCGAGAACTGAAACTGGCCGGGCATGCTTAAAATGGGGCGGCGCATATCCTGCCCGCTGCGTACAAACAGTGGGGCGACAAAATGTTCAGGCGAAAGTCGATGGTGCGCTACCAGATCGCGCAGCGCTCCGGTGCGTCGCAGTCGGCGCATGCGCACATTGCTCGTGGTATGAATACTACCCATGGCTCCATCATAAAACAATTTTCCCGCCCTGGCCAACCATTGGGCGAAGTTTACTGGACGGTACTCAAGATTGTTCCCTCGGCCACGCGACTATGGAGCGTTTGGCCGCTGTGCACCTGAGCTGCGCTGCGTACAATCACGCCATCGGCATCGGTGGTGATCGAAAACCCTCGTTCCAGCACTGCCTGCGGACTGATGGCCAAAAGCCTCTGGCCCAGCGCTTCCAGCCGGCCGGCGGCCAATTGAACTTGGTTGGCCGTGCCTGCCACCAGGGACTTTTGCAGATGGGCTAACTGTAAATTCCCACCGGAAACCCGCGTCTGCGGACCAATGCCAAGGAGTGTCTGGTGAAGGGCCGAAAGGTGACTTATGCCATGCCCGCGCACCGCCTGGGCCTGATCCGTCAGTCGGCGCTGGGCTGTTTCCAAACGGCGCCAGTTCTGCGCAATGGCATGGCGCGGTTCAATGGCGGCGACGCGGCGCGCGGCCAATTCCAAGCGGCGGCTGCGAACTTGCAGCAGTTGGCGGGCTTGAATCGCCAAGTTCATAGCCCTGGCCCGCAGGGTGTTTTTATGATCGGTCATGCGGGCCGCCACATAGTCGGCAAGCTGATCTTGCCGGGTCTGAATTTCGCGCCGCAACGCTCGTGCGTCGGGCACGGTTAATTCGGTTACACCGGTGGGCGTGGGGCCGCGCAAATCCGCCACCAGATCGGCGATGGTAATATCCGGTTCATGGCCGATGCCCGTGGCGATGGGAATATGGCCCGCCAC
>JABEVA010000355.1 GCA_013044065.1 Phycisphaerae bacterium | reverse complement strand
TTGATATCCCCTGCCGCAGTCTCTGTAGGGCGTTTATCCCGAAATCCATCGTAACGGATTCCCCCGTCGTCCTCCCGGCTTTTGTTGCGGCCGCAGCCGCGCTCTAACCCCCTGCGTCTCCTGCGGTGCGAAATCCTCGTCAACCCCCCGGCACGACGCCTGCGGCAAAAAGGGGCGGCATTGGATGGTGGCCACACAATCTGGTTGCACCTTCCCGGCCACTGGCCAAGATTGCCGGCGAAATAATTTGCATTAGACGCACATAGCCCTATAATAACTCAGATCGCCATGGTGCAACGACCGGTCTCTTGTGCGTTCGTTAAGGGACTTGATGGAATAGTGTGCGGCTTTGGCTGGCTTGTTGCTCCAAGGGCCGAACCGTTTGGATATGGATGCGGCATTTTCCTGGAGCTTTGTATCAATTGCAATGACTTTTTCGCTTCATGATTGGACAAGACGGTTAATCCTGAACCGCAATCAAGCCGATAAATAGGGGGCGGATACTATGTCCGCAGAATCATTTTCCTGGTCGGTCCTTGGTGGGGCCGGTCGTGACGGACGTGAAAATTCTGGTTCTCTTTGGTCTGGTCTGAATAATATGTTGGACGGGTCGGTCAAACCCCTGGATTACTGCGGATTTTCGCCACCGGCGGCTCCGGATGATTCGGGAATTACCACAGGGGCTGGTTCGTCGCGGGCCGGAATTGCCGGCTTGGCCAGTCCGGAACACCTGCGACTCTGGGCAGCGGACGCATCACGACAGCAGCGTACCCCAGGCTCGTACGAATGGTGGTATTTTGACGCTGTGGATGCCGCCGGCAACGGCGCTATCGTCTGTCTGTTCGATGGCTTTTGCTTTCATCCGCGGTATCTGGCGGAAATTCGCCGTTACCATCGGCGTATGAGGGCCCATGATCTTTCAGCTATTCGTGCAGAGGTGTTGGCAGCGCATTATCCGGCGGCGTATGTATCAGCCTATCAGGGTGGACGCTGTGTAGCGCGCTTCGTGAATATGTATCCACCCGATTCATTCCGTGGCTCACCGGATTCGCCGGAACTGCAAGTAGGACCGAATCGCGTAACCCTGCGTCACGATAATTCCCTGGGTATTGTGGCACGGGGTTATCCCACCCATCGCACCGCGGGCGGCGTGCGACACCGCCGGGATCATTGCATTCTCGTCGACCTTAATTTCAATCCCACTTATAAGGGGGTGGCGCATATCGGCCCGTTTCGGCCGGATGGGGCCGACGGGGCCCGTCACACCTGGGTGGTCAGTACGCCGCACGCCAAAGTCACCGGCCGCGTCCAGCATGTGGATCAACGCAACGGGGTCACGATTTTTGATATTCCGATTAACGCCATGGGCTACCATGATCATAATTTCGGTGGATCGGGCATTGCCCGCGGCATCAAGCGTTTCACGCGTGGACGGGCCTTGGGGACCGATTCCGCAATCGTATGGAACCATGCGCTCACCGCGGAAAATGTACCCGCCACCACCAATTCCCTGATCTTTTTCCAGGCCAACGCCGAGCCAATTGTGATCATGAATCCAAAAACCGAAGTGCGTCAGAGCCGGATTTCTCCATCACTGGTGCGGTATCCCACCATGCTGACCATGCACGGCAGCGATACCCATGGCAATTCGGCGGAATTACTCGTGGCACTGCGTAACTTGTTGGAAACCACCCCGTACAGCGTTCGGACGACCTGTTCTGTGGAACTCCGGATTTTGGGGCGTAAACAGGTACGTGGCGATGGAATCATGGAAACTTCATCGGTACACAGCCTCAATTGGCCCATTTTAAGCGATGCCGCCTTCCGCACCATTCGCCCCATCGACCGCGATGATCCGTTGTGGCGGCAGTAGTTCAGCGCAGCAGCCGCTCCAGCAAGACCAACGGATGTTCGGCCGTGCGACTGGTACCATCCAAAATCTGATGCCGACAAGATGTGCCGGGAGCCACAATCACCGCGTCCGGTCCGGCCGCACGCACGGGGCCAAACAACGATAATTCGCCGATTTGCATCGACAAATCATAGTGGGCCTGGGTATAGCCGAAGCTGCCGGCCATGCCGCAACACCCGGAATCCAAAATGGTGAGTTTCTCCCGGAGCACACGCCGCAGCATTGCGGTACCACCGGCAGGCCCTTGCAGCGCCTTCTGGTGGCAGTGGCCATGGAACACCACCGGCGGCAAGGCGGAAGCTTCCGGCAGCCGAATCGGGTGGGGGTGCTGATCCCAGAATTTATCCAGAAAATCCTCCGCGGCCATGGCTTTATCGGCCACTGCTTGCGTGAATTTCGGATCGCCGGAAAGCTTCAGGCTGGGCCAGTCGTCTTGAACGGCACTCAGGCAGGAAGGCTCCAAAAATAAAACAGCCCGCAGATCGGTGGACGGTGCCGCATTTTTCGGAAACATCGCCTGGGCTAACGCGGCGCGAGTTTTTTCAATGGTGCGCTTGGCCTGAGCCAACAGCCCCATGGACATCAAGGCCCGGCCACAGCAGCCCACATCCGGTACCAGCACGTCATACCCGAGCCTCTCCAGCAGGCGAACCAAGGCCAGGCCGGGCTGGGGGTCATTAAACGCCGTGAAGCAGTCAGCAAAGACCATCACCCGTGGCCGCCCAGCCGGCACGCCGGCCGTTTGGTACAGATGCATCTCTTCGACGGTACCAGCCCCGGCCGCCGCGGCATCACGCCCCTGCGCCAAGGCTTGCCCACCCTTGGCCTGGGGCGCAAGCTCAAGAAAAATGGACGGGGCGAATTCCGGCACGCGCCGGCGTGGAGACAATTGAAGCATTCGCGTGATGAGACCTCGGGCCGGCCCCCACCCAAGCAGGGCATTGGCCTGCTGATGAAACCTGGATCCCCAGCGGTTGAGCAGGTCGATGTGTCCAAAAAACCGCGCCGCCAGCGGCACCTGATACCAGTGCCGGTAAGACTGGGCCAGATATTCCGCCTTGAGCCGGGCAACATCCACATTGCTGGGACATTCGGCTTTGCAGGCTTTGCAGGATAGACATAAATCCAGTGTGGCCATGGTTGGAGCGTCGCCCAGCCGAGGTATTCCGTCCTCGGGTAAGAAAGCTGCGCGTAAAGCATTGGCCCGACCACGAGGGGAATGTCTTTCGTCCAATGTGGCCCGGTAGGACGGACACATGGAACCACCGGAAATCTTGCGGCAAAAGCCCGATCCATTACACATTTCCACCGCTCCGCGGAAGCCCTCCTGCGTGCGGTAATCAAAAAACGTTGCCAAAGTATCGACCGCTTTGGAGGTGGCCGCCACCTGCGGCCTAGCGGCACCAATCCGCAGACTTTCCGTCAAGGTGGCCGGCGAACCGGCATTGACAATCATACCGGGGTTGAGAATCCCCACCGGATCAAAAATTTCTTTGATCTGGCGAAACGCCCCCATTATTTCTTCGCCGTAGAACCTTTCCAGCAGCGGCCCGCGCACCCGGCCGTCGCCGTGCTCGCCGGACATCACCCCACCACAGGTCCGGGCCAGATCGGCTATTTCCACGGCTATTTCACGCATGGCCTGCCGATCGGCCGGTTCGTGCAGATCCAACAACGGCCGCACATGCAGCACACCAACCGACGCGTGCGCATAAAACGCGGCGGTAGTACTATGGCTTTTAACAATGCGGTTGAATTCACACACAAATCGGGGCAACTCAGAGACAGGAACGGCATTGTCTTCGACGAAGGTTACCGGCTTGCGAAAACTGGACACGCCATGCAGCAGGGCCTCGCTGGATTTCCGCAAGGTCCACGCCTCGGCCATTGCTGACGCGCTGGTCAAAATCTCTGTTGGCTGCGTGGGCAGCAGACTCTGCAACCGGGCCAGAGAGCCGGTGACTTCATCCGCTCCCTGAGCCGACTGATATTCCACGTACAACACCGCCTGGGGCAATCGTCCGGACCACCGGGGTAGCATTTCCACGTAACCCCGGCACAGCGTATTTTGCCCTGCTGCCTGCAATACGACATCATCCAGCAGTTCCACCGCGGATGGGGCGGTGGCTAAAATCCCCTCCACCGCATCAATGGCCGCGGTAAGCGTTTCAAAGGCCACGATCGCCAGCCCACTGGCGACCGGACGGAGATGCAGTTTCAGGCGAGCCGCCACCACCATCGCCAGGCTTCCCTCGCTGCCGCAGATCAGCCCGGAGAGGTCCAGATCAGGGACGGCGACGCCGCCTTCGAGTTGACTTAGCACCATATCCAAGGCGTAACCGGCGTTACGCCGCACCAGGCGGGGAAAGCGTGTCCGTATGGCTGCGGCATTTTTTTCCACCACCGTCGCCACCTTCTGGGCCAAGCGCAGCGCCACGC
>JABEVA010000354.1 GCA_013044065.1 Phycisphaerae bacterium | reverse complement strand
CTGTTGAGGCATGGATACCGAAATCTCCCGACGCATCGGGACACCCCCCCTAATCGGAGTCCTCACGCCGCGTTACGCTTGCCAGACGGGAACTTCCATGCGATTATAACGGCCATTCGGACGCTGACGGGCCGACATTCGTTGGCTGCGCGTCCAGGCAGGATCGCAAATAAGGAGATGTATCGTGTCAATTCCCTCAAGACTACGGGCGAAACATCGGATTGCTTCAATCGCCATGACCGCGTTGCTCACGGCCACTCTGGGTCTGGCAGGCTGTTCATCCATGGGCCACAAAACCCAGCCGACGCTTTACAGCCAGTTGGGCGGTGAAAAGGGCATTTCCCAGGTGGTACACGCCTTTGTGCTCAATGTGTCCCATGACCAACGGATTAACGCCCGTTTTGCCCATGTGAACATCCCGCATCTGGAATCGCAATTGACGGCATTTTTCTGCCAGGAAACCGGTGGCCCGCAGGTCTATACCGGGCCGGATATGTATGCGGTGCATAAGAATATGCACATTACCAATGCGCAATGGACCGCCTTTATGACGGACTTTGAGCTAACCCTGAAAGAGGAAAAGGTGCCGCAATTACAGCAGGCTCAATTGCTGGGTCTGCTCGAACCGATGAAAAGCGAAATTGTCGGCAAATAACGTACCCAATCCCGCAGTGCCGGATACGGGCGGTTCTTCAGGGCTGGGCTATCCGGCCCTTTTTTATTTCCTCCCCGGACTGGGCCTGCAAGCCCGTTTATTCATCTGGTGCTCTTACAATCGCATTCGCTTTGATGGAGTTGTCATGTCGGCAGTGCGGCGATTTCCGAGACGGATGTCCGGCGGAGTTTATTTTGGACCAGCCGACTGGCGGGCAAAAAAATGGGCTATTGCGCCAACCCCAATACCCCAAGCCGCAGCCGCCGGCGTCGCCGCCATCAACAATCGAGATACCCTGCTGGCCTTGCTGCGCGGCGTGGCCTTGGGCAAAACGGATCGCGTGACGCCGGCTCTAGCCGACCAGCTCGTCTCACTGGGCCAGAGCCCCGTGCGTCTGCTGGTGCTCAATCTCTTGCCGAGCCAGCCGGAATCGGCCTTGGCCGCGGCCCTGACCGACCTGGCATTGGCACACCTGCGGGCCGGCCTGACCCTTTTGGATATGGCGCTTCGCGCCAACCAGCAACTAATAGCGGTGGATCGCCACGATCAGCGCACCGTCAAAATATGGCGCGACTTGGCCTCAAGTCATAATCTTCAGATAAAACCCCTGCTCGGAAAGTATCCGCTGGCTCACCCGCTGGTCTTGTTCCGCGTACTCTGCCGGCGCTGGGCGGTGAACTACGCGGCCCCCGCAGCCGCGGGATTGCTGGTGGTAGATCCGGTTACCTGCTGGGCCTTGGGCCGCGCCGCCGCCGGCGAAGCTCGTTTAACCCATCGTCCGGTGCAGGTCGTTGTCCAAGGTCTTGAACCGGTGTTGGCCATGGCCCGCATCGGCGAACCCCTGCGCGACTTGCTGACCCGCCTGGGCTTCCCAACGGCGGATATGGAATGTATTGCCGGCGGAATGCTCAGCGGGCAACTCGTCAATCCAGCCGACGCCGTCATCGAACCATACACCGATGTGCTGGCCCTGCGGCCAAGTCCCCGGCCGGAACCATCCGCCGATTGCATCGGATGTGGCTGGTGCGTGCAGGCTTGTCCGACCGCCTTAAACCCCGCGGCAATTCTGGCGGATGCGGGTATGCGTGCGGCCATGCCTTTGGCACATTTGTATGAAGCCGTCGGTTGTATCGACTGCGGCCTTTGTACGTACCTGTGCCCATCACGTCTGCCCCTGGCCGCGACCATTGGCAACATCAAGCGGAGTTTAACCGCTCTCCCCGCAGCCAAACCATCTCCAGCCCCGGGTTCTCTCTCCGTCCAGGAGTCAATCTGATGTGGATCTGGCAAAAGAAAACATCCCCAACCGGCAACGCGGTGGCTCTGACGCAGGATTCCGGGGCCATCAGGGTCGGCAGTGCGGCACCCGCGCCATCACCGCCGTTCCTGTTCTGGCCGGTGGTGCGCTCAGGATTTTATCGCGCCATCATCTTGGCACTCATCCTGCCCCTGCTATGGGGTATCGTGATTTTTGGATTGGCGGCCATGGCCATTCTCGCGGCGCTGCTGGCTGGTATGTGCGTAAGCTACTGGCTGCTCAAATCATGGACCCGGCGCGCCAAGTTGATGGAATTCACGCATACGCTCTGCTGTACGCTCATCGTCGGGGCCATGGCCGCCCCCACCATGTCCGTAACATTGATGCTCGGCGTCGGGCTGCTGATTCCTGTGCTTATATGCCTGCTCGGCTTGCCCGGACGGGAAACCGTGCATGTGGCGCTGCTGCTGCCCCTGTTTTTTCTGGTTTTGGCACCCCAACCACCGCATTGGCCGTTGCTGGCCCGCAACCGCCTTATTTTCGGCAACATTCATCAGGCCGTCTCCATTCGACGATATGACTGGCCCCGGTCCGACCAGATTCACGGAGCCGATGCCGTACGCTTGCTGCGTCCGTCGGATGCCATTGGCATCCTCTACAAACATATTGCCGCGCAGCCCACCGCCCATAAAACCAATCTTGCCATCCGCCAGACATTCAGCTTTGGACTTCCCGACCCCCAACAGTGGATCCTCGTTGT
>JABEVA010000353.1 GCA_013044065.1 Phycisphaerae bacterium | reverse complement strand
GCCCAGTTATTGGCCGTAAGGGTGTTGACGCCTTGGTTGGAGTTTGGATCATAGTAGGTGGGATTGGCCACACCCTGCACGTGGCCATCGGCAAAGAGCACGTTTTGGAATGCCGGCGCGTGCCCGTTGGTGGGCGATGGGTGATTGATGAAATACATATTACCATTGGTTGCCCCGCTCCAGCCGACGGCATCAGCGGCAAGAATATCTCTTGGCGAGCCATAGGCATGAACCGCCGGTTTATTTTCGCTGGTTCCCCAATTCAACAGGCTGCTGTTGTTAAAGCCGCTGCCAAGGGTAAGTTGCGGCCCGGAGGTTCCACGAGCGGTGGTGCCGGCCACGTACATATAAGTGGTGGTTATAAAGTAGCCCCACGTACCGGGTTCAGCCGAGGCAAACAAATCATTGGTGAATGTGCTGCTGGGGCAAATCATCCAAGAGGCCAGTTGAACCGACTGCGTTTGGCTCTGGGATGGCAGGGATCCGTCCATGCCCAATTGGCTCGGGTCGAAGTAGGGGATGAAGGGAATATTCAACCCTTCATCCGCCGAAGCCAATGTGGTGCCGTCCGGAGCGTAAAATGTGCTATGGCCAGTACCGCCATATTGCAGGAATGTTGAGTACGGCGTGCCATAATTGAGCCATTGCGAACCGTTAAACTCATTGTTTTGATCGTTGGAATCCAGGTTCAGGGCCATGGGATATACGATGGGGGCAGAGCCGTCCATGCCCGGAATTGCCCCTTGGCCATAACCATAGGCCGTGGGAAACAATCCCTGGTGATCTGCGGCATAGGCCAGGGCCACATCACCCCAGGTGCTTAAATTGGCAGCACATGTGGCCTGATTGGCTGCCTGGCGTACCTGGGCCAAGCCCGGCAACAGCAGCGCCAAGAGCACCGCGATGATGGCCATGACCACCAGCAATTCCAGGAGGGTAAAGGCCTTGCGATTCTTATTCATCGCCCACAATTCCTTTCGAGCTGTTTCTGCCTGCGAGTTCCATTTGACAGCTCTCTGATACCGACTTAGGGCCTTGCCAATCACGCTGATGAAATCGCCGCGGAAGTACCGCGGTGATGCCCCGTGTTCCTTCATCGTGCGATGGAGGTGAATTTGTGCAATGAAAAAGCAATTGGGACGTTGCCAAGGGCAAAACAGTTGTTTTCGGACGCTATACGTAGTCGTCAAGCATCCGATAACATCCAGGATGGGTTCGGGCTGCAAATTGTCGCAAACGACGGAGCGGTGTGCTTGGCAGAAAGCCCCATTGGCGACGCCCGGGCACGATGCCCGCGACTAAGTAATGGCCGGGCTGGACGATGGCGCGATCCTGATGCATCGGGAGATGCGAAGCGGCGGGGGTTTTCATCGGGCCAAGCCCCAGGCGGCGGGGTGCTCGGGCTCAGGGGCCGGGCAAAGCACTGGTTATTTGGCAGGTCCGGTGTTGCTGGGAGCAGCGATCGGCGCGGGCATTTGGGCTTTCAAATGCCTGGCGTTTTTAATGAGTTCAGCGCTCGTCTGTTGGCCCACGGGTGGTACGATAAACGCCCAGATTTTGTCATCTTTGAAGCGCACGGGAATAAGCGAGGCAAAAAGATCGGGGCCAATCCATTGGAACCAGGGGGCGTGGGCCGTACGATGGGTCTGCAGGTAATAATAGACCCAGTGTGGGTTGGCGGTGGTACCGAGATTTTTTTTAGCCCGAAGACGCACACTGTAATCGCCATACCATTCAAAGGGAACTTGGCATGGGCTTCGCCCCACTTCGACATCATTTAAGTAGACCACCGCATGTTGGGGACTGGTGACCACGGTAATGGATCTTTCAACGCAGCCGGCAAAACCCAGGGCCGCTGCGCCAAGAGCCAAGGCGGCCAAAGCCTGGCGGTAAATGGAAAGCTTCATCTTGAATCTGCGGGCGATTTTCATGGGCAGATTGTAACCGCACGGGTGCGGGTAAGGCCAGCGTGCCGACGGCGGTGTAAAAGTGCAACATCATTCAGGTGCGGGAGCCGGTGCGATCTTGGGCGGGTTCGATCATGGGGGTTTGGCCGTCCCGCGGCGGAGGACCTTGCAGCAATTCAACGTGCGTGTAATCATCGAGATTGAGCACCAATTGTTCACCATCGTCCTTTTCGATAATCAATCGGTCCAGCCAAAGTCGCTGACCCTTATTGCGTGCAAACCAACTGCCGGAGGCCTGGCGCTCCTGGCGCAGCACCCGGCCGGTAATGGCTATGGCAAGGGATTGGGTTCGTCGGGGAATTTGTTCGGTAACGCGGACGATGGAACCCGGAGCGTACACCAAGGTTCGCTGGCCCGGCCTTAAAGATTGCGATAATTGCGATTCGTCCACAACAAACTCCGGGTGGTAAGGGTTCAATGTTTGCAGCGGCGGCGCAGTTACACCACCGCTTTGCCCAGAGCTAAAAATACCCGCTCGCTGACTTTAAGACAAGCGCAGAAATTTAAGCCGGCGGGGGATATTTGCCCGCAATGTAGCGCTGAAGACTTTTGGGCCAGTCTTCCATCAAGTCCAGGCCCACCGCGCGCAGACGGGCATTATCCAAAACGGAATAGCGCGGACGGATGGCGGCGGCGGCAAAGGCCGAACTGGTGACCGGCTCAACAGTGGCCGTCAATCCGGCCATTTTTAAGGCGGTTTGAGCAAATTCATGCCAACTGCACTGTCCATGCGAAACAGCATGGTACAAGCCCGGCCCAGGTAGATGTTCCAGCAGAGCCGCCAATTGGCGCGATAAAGTGTCGGTGGCGGTGGGAGCGACAATCTGATCGCTGACCACCCGCAACGGCTTTCCAGCCTTAGCCGCAGCGATCATGGTATCCACAAAATTCAGGCCGCCTTTGAGTTTGCAGCCGGCCATGCCAAAGAGTCCGCAGGTGCGCACCACATAACCGTATTGTGGGGCATGGGCCAGCGTTAAGCAATCGCCGGCGAATCGACTGGTGGCATAAATACTTTTGGGCCAAACGGCCGCGGTTTCGGCAATAGGCCGGCAGGCGGGCCAGCCTTCGGCCACATAATCGGTGCCAATTTGCACCCATACAATTTTGCGTTTCTGGCAGGCTTGGGCGGCATCGCGAACCGCCACCGCATTAATCTTCCAGGCGTCATCCGGCCGGCTTTCACACAAATCCACGTTGTGGAAAGCGGCGGTGTTGATCACCGCATCCGGCCGGTGGCTCTCCAGCATGGCTTCCACCGCGGCGGCGTTGGCAATATCCAATTCCAAGCGACCGGAAAATCCAATCACTTCCAGGCCGGCGGCGGGCAGTATCCGCATAAGATCATGGCCCAACTGACCACTGCTGCCGATAACCGCAATTTTCATGATAAGCCTCCTTCAACGATACCGGTCCCGTGAGATCGCGTTAAACATTACGGCTCAGGGGCGGGGATGGTGCTTTAAATGCACGGCCTTTAGGCGATCGGCATCCACATGGGTGTACAATTGCGTGGTGCCCACATTGGAATGCCCCAGCAATTCCTGCACCACTCTCAGATCCGCCCCGCCGGAGAGCAGATGCGTGGCAAACGTATGACGCAGTGTATGCGGGTGAATATGTCGCAATCCCCCTGCCCGCGAGATTTGTGCGAGGCGCTGCCACAAAACAATCCGGTTGATGGGCCGGCCCGACCGCGATAAAAATACGCGCTGCGTCCGATACCCTTTCACGGCCAAAAGACGCGGGCGCAGATCCCGCACATACTTTTCCAGCGCCTGCAAGGCTGGAAGGCCCACGGGGATAATGCGCTCTTTGCGGCCCTTGCCGATAACCCGAATCACCCCGAGATCCCAATGCACATCGTCCAAGGTCAGGTCCGCCAATTCCGAGGCCCGCAATCCGCAGGCATAAAACAACTCCACAATAGCCTGATCGCGAAGACACAGCGGATGGCCTGGCTGGACCGCTTGGAGCAACTTCTCCATTTGTCCCCGGGCCAGCACGTCAGGCAGTTTACGCCATACATGGGCGGTTTCCAGCAGTTCCGTCGGGTTGATGGCGCAAAGGCCGCGGGAGATCGCAAAGCGATAAAACATTTTCATGGACGCAACATGCCGCAGGACGCTGGAGGATTGCATTTGACGATCTTCCCCCAAATGGCGCAGATACGCTGATACCACGCGATCATCGGCCTCAATCATGCGTTTGCTGGCATGGCCAGCACAGAATAACGCCCAATCGGTCAGGTCGGTGCGATAGGCCGCAAGGGTGTTGGCGGACAATCCGAGTTCCGTATCCACGTATAAGCAAAATTGCTGGATGGCGGCAATATCTTCGGGCCCAAAGCCGCTGATCGTATCGCCTGCCGCCGCTGAAACAGTGGAATTGATCGGGTTAGCGCTACCGCTTTTCACCATGAGCCCCTTCCATGAGGCGGACGGTTTGAGCCGTCCTGCTCCATCGGCAAGCGTGGCTGGCCCGCGGTCGGACCAGAATCCGGAGCCACCGCCGAATCCGAGGATTGTTCCATATTATCCGAAGAGGGCTGCTTTTGCGCCCACCAGGCGCTTAGGACCGGGCAAAAATAACTTCACACTTTCCGGCTGGTTCTTTTGGCCACTGGCTTCGTTGCTCGCTCCTTGCAGACCCACTGGCGGGGTATGCGCGCCCGTCGCGTCTTGCCAGCAGCACAAATTAGTGC
>JABEVA010000352.1 GCA_013044065.1 Phycisphaerae bacterium | reverse complement strand
TCGGTATGCAAAACCACCTTCGCCATCAGGCCGCCGGTCCCGGACGTATTTTGCACCAGCACGTCCAGACTGTTTGTTGCAGCATGGTGGGCTGCAGCCAGCGAAATTGTGAACGGCTGCCCCCACCCGCGATGGGAGCCGACCAATTTACCATTTAGATATATCCATCCATTATCGTCCACATCATTGAACTTGACGGAAGCCAGCGAACCGGCCGGAATCATCGGCAGGCGAGCGTGAAACCACGCAAAACCCGCCTGACCGTTAAATGCGTCGTGGCCGACAGTCGCCTCTTTCCAGCCGCCACCGCGATGCCCGCCCGCAATGGCTGCCTGACCGGTCTTCAATGAATCCACGGGTTTCATGCGCCAATGGGAAAGGGCGATGGAATCCGCCGATTTATACAGGCGGATAGTTCCCCATAACCCCATGCGGGCTTTATTGCGTATCGGACCGATATACGCAAACAATTTATCGCGACCATTGTTTACCGTGAAAACCGCCAGCGTATTTTTTCCCCGTATCAGGTGAACCTGCGGATTTAACGGCGCACCGCCCTGCCCCACAAGCTTCCCATTCATAAACACGGCCGCCCAATCCGCCAGATGAGTTAACGGAAGCACCGCAGCCTGCGGCGGGCCGGACCAGTTAAATGTGCAGCGATACCACGTGTACGCCCCCGGATAACCATGGTCAAAACCCATTTGCCGCGGGCGGCTGGTCTTGACCCAGGCAGCGGCGTTGTAGTTTGCGGCTGTCGGTGCAACCAGCGTGTGCATGTGCCAATGCGTGAAATGAATCGCGGAAATTCGCCCCGCACTGCCGGGCGGATTCCCCTCCAATATTACCGGTTTGGCTGTCGCACCGTAAACCACCGCGATATTGGGAGCCTTGCGATCAAACTGCTGCACCTGTAAAGCCATGGCACCGGAATGCGTGGCGAAGTGGTCCACATAAGTTGGGCCAATCACAATCTGCTTCATCCCATGGTACCCCGCCAGCCAGGTGACATGCTCCTGCCGGCAAGATTCACAAAAAATCCGCAGCGTGTGCGAACCTATTTTAATTGCACGCTGAAATGGCTGGTTTGCCGTCATTGGCGTGTACCTTTGGCGACCCAGGAGTGCCAGGACTGGACCCTCAAAATTCAGCAGCCCCGCAGCTTTGTTCTTCCAGCTAAAGCCACGCCGCAGCGCGCCAACCGTGTCTGGCGCACCAACCTTAAATTCGATATTCCCTTTGCCCGTGCCATAAAAAATGACCGTCAGAAACTTACCCTGTTTAACCACACTTAAAATCCGCGATCTGGATTGCTGAATCGTCAGCCATTTGCTGATGGCAAAATGCCGCACCAATGGCACGAATTCCGCCGGATGAAGGTGCAACACCCCCCCGCCTTTCAAATGCGCTCTGGCCGCCGCGTTGCCGGTATTGGCAATAAACACCAGCGTGCCATACGGACTTTTGCGGGCGTATACCTGTATGGACCTGCCGGTCGCAAAGTCCGCATATTGCGCGGTGGCATTGTCACTATCCGCAAGAACCGCCTGAAATGAGCGGGCAAAATAGTTGATCCGCTTATAACGGTAATACAGCGGCCGCAAATCCCCCAATTGGCCAATACCCGCGGCGTAGTCATAGGAGGCCCGCATTTCATTATTGTTCCAATGGCCGAAATCCGTGCTGCCCACCAGCATATAAAGGTTCAGACCATTGCCTCCGAAGGCTTCGTTATGCCACAGGGCATCTTCGGTAAATCTGAATTTTCCAGGATTCATCTTGCCATACAGGTTGTACCAGCCAGTCCAGGTTTCAGTTGAATACCACGGCGATGTTCGGCCTTGACTGCTCCATGGCTTTCTGCCCGCCGGGTCGGAGCCATGGTGCAGCCCGCTGAAAAAAATGGGAACCTGAATGCCCAGCCGCCGGGTTATGTTGTACATATGTTTAAAATAGGCATTGGGCATGGCGGTGCCCCAGCCCTGTGGGTCCTCATTTTCCATCTGTACAAGTATAACATTTCCACCGTGGTTGATCTGATTTTTAGCCACAATGGGGATCAGCCGTTTCCAGAATTTATCCATGGCCCCAATAAACGCCGGATCATCCGCACGCACCTTCAAGCCCGGAATAAATCTTAAGAATACGGGGTAACCGCCGGAGTCCCATTCCGCGCAGTCATACGGCCCCATCCGCACCGTGGCGTAAAGGCCGACGCTTTTGGCCAGCTTCAAAAATGCATCCAGATTCGCCCGACCGGTAAAGCGGAATTGTCCCGGCCGCGGCTCCTGGTAATTCCAGAACACGTAGGTTTGCACCGTGTTAAAGCCGGCCCGCTTCATTTTTTCCAGCCGGTCCCGCCACAGGGCACGCGGCACGCGGGCATAATGAAAGCTGCCGGAACGCACATATGTGCGTTTACCATTGATGATAAATCCGCGACCGTCAAAATGAATGAAAGGTCTGGCGGCGGCACGCGGTGGGAAAATATCATCATTGGCCCGCACCGGAGCGCACGTCACTGAAATCAGTGCCGCCAGCGAAAGACCGACCATCCAAAGAAAAGCTCCGCGATAAACCGTTCCGACTATCATTGCGAACTCCAATTTCAACCGCCAACCCGTGCCTAGTCCCATGCCTGCTCAAACCGCCCAATAACATTCACCTGTTCCGACATCTGCGGGAGAATCACATTTTGAATATTTTTTCCAGATGCCGGTGAAGAATATTTTCCTTCACCCCCTTCGCGATAACCGGCGAAAATTCATCCAATGCGGACAGATATTCGGCTTCCATCTGAGCGGCCACCTTGAATCCAACATGCACAAGCTGACGCATATTCGGATTGTACTGCGGACACGCCGGGTCATGACGAAGCGCCTGGGCATACTCCAAGCCACTCCATCCGTTTACCTGTTCAACGCTGGGCAACAAGGCTCGATCAATGCTTATCACTGTCGCATACGGCGCGCACAGCTCGTCCATCCGCCCCAATGCCGTGATATAAATTTTGCGGGCAATTTCCAGTCCGCGGCCGCCAGCCATCGCCAGACCAATCACCTCCTCCAGCCATGTGGTACCGGCGGTCTTCACATGCAGACCCGCGCCGGTAT
>JABEVA010000351.1 GCA_013044065.1 Phycisphaerae bacterium | reverse complement strand
GTTGTGGGTTGGCCCACCGGCGTGGGCCAACGCCATGGGCAAGCCGATAAAGGCTGCCATCGCGGCGAACACTCTCAGCGGGGATCACCGATCTTTCGCCATTGGCAGCGACCCTCGATTGCGAACAGGGCTACACCCATTGGATCATACGCCTCTCCGGTGCGGCTGGCAACACCGAGATGCGGCTTTCGGTGCGTAGATCTGAGTCGGGTTGTACCCACGGGCCGGATATGCGAAAATTCAGCGATGGTGAAACTGGGCCGGCTTTGATGGTGTCGGCGATATACCGTCAATCGGAGGTGATCATGCCACGCTGTCCAAGCTGTTTTGCGCTAATGACCTATGTGAAGGAAGGGCCGATCGTGGTCCGAAAAACCTGCCCCAGTTGCTTTGGAGTCTGGATTGAACGCATCAGGCTGTTGCGCGTGGCCCGCACGCAGCCGGGGGCGGTAATGCCCACGAGCAGCCCCAATTCAACCGCGTCGGCCGATCCCGGTCAGACCGCCAATTTGCGTGATCTGGTGGAAGTGGTGGTGGAATCCGATACCAAAAAGCCTTTGGATTGCCCTGATTGCCACGCCACGATGGAAATTCAGCGGCTGCACCCGATGATTCCAGTGGACCTTCAAAATTGCCGGTCATGCGCCAGCGATTGGTTGGACGTGGGCAAACTGGAACTCATCAGCCGCTTGTACTGGGAATTACTGCACAGCAGCGATCCCAAAATTGTGGAGCTTCGCGAAAAATATGCGCTGGCCAGTTTGGGCTTGGAACAGCTCAAAGAACGTGATGCCGCCTCCATTGGAAACTTAGGTCGGGCAGGCCAGATGCTGGATTGGACCATGGGCTTATCTCCGGGTGGGGGGGTGTTTTCACTGGAGGGCATTGTGGGGGCGTTGTCCAATCGGTAACGCGACGGACCGGTGCGGTCTGGTGCGTTGGACTGCTGGACGATTTGGATTTATCCAGTGATTTTGTTACCATGCGGGAAGTGCGTCCCGGGAGTTGTGATACTATGAGCGAATGGCAAGAAGCGGAACAGCGGGTCCAACGGGCGCACGAGCTTTACGAAAAAGGTCGCTGGGAAGAAGCGTTGACCGAGCTCCGGGCTGCCATCGCCATCAACCCCAACAACAGTGCGTGGTATTTTAATCTGGGTTTGACGCTGGACATGATGGAGCGTTTTGAGGAAGCCGTTGCGGCGTACGATAAAGCCCTGGAAATAGACCCGCAAGATATGGAAATTCTTAACTCGGCGGGAGCCGATTGCATCCGGTTGGCGCGCTATCAACAAGCCATAGCCCATTTTGAACGCATCGAAAAGCTGGATCCGTCATTTGAAGCGGCGTACTGTCCGCGTATTCTGGCGTATGGCGAATTGGGCGACCATCAACGGGCGGAGGAAATTTTTTATCTGGCCCGCCAATATAAGGAAAAATGCCCCGCCTGTTTTTACAACATGGGAGCATCACTGTTGGCCCGCGGCCAGTATGACCGTGCCCTTTGGTGTTGGCAGCAGGTATTGGATGCGGAACCGGACTATCCACAGGTTCACGCACGCATGGCCGATGCCTATTGGGCCAAGGGTCAACTGGAGGAAGCCCGTCGGAATTTGCTCGAGGAATTGCGTTCGGATCCGGGCAACGTGGATACGCTGCTGGATTTAGGCGAGTTGCTGATGGAGCTAGGTCCGCCGGAGGCGGCTGCGGAAAAGTTCCGGCAGGTACTGGATCTGGAGCCGGAAGAATGTACGGCTCATTTTCACCTAGGCTCGCTGGCCCAGGCGGATGGTGATTTCCCGCTGGCTTTGGAGCGTTTTCGGTATGTGTTACGGCACGATCCGCAATTTGTCGGTGCGCACGTGAAAATGGCACGTATCCACTGGCAACTCAAAAATCGCACGGAAGCCCTGTATCACGCCAATTGCGAACTGGCGCAAAGCGACGATGACGAGGCGACCCTCATGGATCTGGGGGCTTTGTTCATGGATATGCAGGTTTATGACGGCGCGGAAACCACGTTTCGGCGGGTGCTGAGTATGGACGGGCAGCATGTGGATGCGTGCCATGGATTGGCGGTGGCCATGCTGTTTTCCGGGCGCGTGGATGAAGGGATTGCCCAATGCCGGGCCACGCTTCGCCTGCAACCCAAGTACATGCTGGCCATGTTCAATCTGGCTTTGGCGTACGTGGAACGGGGTGACTTAGCGCGGGCCGGTTATTGGCTTGGTGAAGCATTGGATATTGCCCCGGACGATCCTGAGTTGCGCCATGTGTCCAAACGGCTCCGGGTGCTAAGTGCACGGCATTTTCTGCGGCGACTGGCTACGGCGGCGCTGCGTTGGCTGGGCTGGGGCCGACGATAAATGGGCCTTACTTTCGTCCGGGGGAAGTGCGCGTAAGGTTGCGACTGGCCAGAAAGCCGGCCCATAAACCCAGTGGCAGAGGGGCCAACCACCAGACCATGGCATAAAAATCGCCGGAATGCCCCGGCGATGGCATAAGCGAAGAATAGCGGAAATATTCCAATAGTCCGCGCACCACCACCAGTGGAATCATGACCGCGGTGCCAATACGCATGGCCACGCGCAGGGGCATGGTCAGATGTTGATTCAAAATCATCACCCCCGGTGAAATCAGCACCGTCATAATGAGAGTCCAGCCCAGGAATTTCACCACGTTGAATCCAAAAAGAATCAGGCTGATGGCCAGAACCAGTGCCGGCCGCAGATAGCGCAGCAGCAATTGGAGACTTTTAGAATTGACCGTCACATCCGGAAGTTTACTCACTGGTACGTGCAGCACGGCGGTATTGCCGGCGGCGAGAAGAAAGTAACGCTGTACCCGGCTCAGTGGCAGGGTCTGTGTGGCTGAAAAGAGCTTGGTGTAAAGCTTGTTGTTTGTCACCAGCAGACCCATGGGTTGGCGCAAATCGGCGGCGGTTTTGCGCCCCGTGATATCCACCCGCAATTCGTAATCCGGTTGATTCAAACGCAGGATTTTTTTGCCCGGCGCTGGCAGAATTGTCAAAGTTCCGTGGCGCAGCAGCATCGGCTGGAAAGACTGATCGTATTGGCCCACCGCGGCTTCTTCCACGTTGACGAGCTCGCCGGCAACGTGCACCGCCAGTGGTATGGACACCACCAGAATAATAAAAAGCAGCGGCCCTAGAACGCAGCGGTATGGAAACAGGGCGGATTCCGCCCATTGCTCCGGTCGAAGCAGCAGCAATCCGAGCCGCCTGAAAAATCGCGGCGGCTGATGCCGCGGCGGTCCCGCCGGGTTGCCGCCCGGGCGGCAACCGGGATTATTGTCGGCGGCGGGCGGCATGGGCTGATCGGAAAAGTTGGGCATGATTTCACCGGGGAATTCAAAGATGGCCAAAGGCTGGCGGGGAGTGCGTGCGCGGTGTGGACCGCCATCGCCGGTTATTCATTGACCCGGCCCAGATATTCACCCGTGCGCGTATCCACCCGGACAATGGTACCCTTGGTGATGAAGTCCGGTAGATTGATGACCAAACCGGTTTCCAAGATTGCGTCTTTACCGACGTTGCTGACTGTGGCCCCTTTAATGCTGGGTGGACAATCTTTCACTTCCAACTCGACGGTGTTGGGCAGTTCCACGGAAAACGGTTTTCCCTGATACATGGTAATTTGCACCTGGGTATTGGGTTTCAGATATTGCACGGCATCGCCGACGACATCACCGGAAAGTTCCAACTGTTCAAAATCGGTCATATCCATGAAGTGGTGGGTGGTGCCATCGGAATAAAGATACTCCACCGCTTTTTGTTCAAGAAAGGCCTGTTCCAGATTATCGTCGACGCGAAACCGCTGCTCTATAATGCTGCCGGTCTGAGTATCCTTAAGCTTTACCTGCATGAAGGAGCGCCAATTACCCTTGGATACTTTGGCGAAATCATGCACCACGTAAAGTTTATTATTGTATTCCACCGCAATGCCACGGCGAAGATCAATTGCGCGAATGCCCATGAAAACCTCAACTGTACCAAGCGGGAAAACCGGGCTGCCGAAACCAATTTCAGTTGCCCACCGCCGCGCATCCCGCTGCCATGCGCTACGGATTTTGGACTGCCTCCACGCTGCCCGGCGTCTGCCAGCGGCCCGTCGTGGCGAAGCCTTCAACTGCCCTCATGGGGATTCGAACCCCAGTTACAGGCGTGAAAAGCCCGTGTCCTAGGCCTCTAGACGATGAGGGCAACAG
>JABEVA010000350.1 GCA_013044065.1 Phycisphaerae bacterium | reverse complement strand
GGGCATGATTCGCCGGGAATTAGGGCCGCGCGGTTACTTCCTCTACTGCATTTCCTGTCCGCTTGGAAATCCATTTTTGGCTCTGGACGGCTGCGATTCATTCCGCGCCGGTACCGATATCGACCGCGGCCATTGGGCTACGCATGTTGCCAATTGCAGTTGGTTTTTGGCGTCGTTTCCGGCCTGTGGCCGCCGCACCTGGTTTGCCAACATGGACAGCTTTATGGGCGCGCCGGACTTCCCCTCCCATGAACGCCGTTTCCGCTGCGCCATCGGTTACCTGACCTCCGGCATGATGGAGTTTTCCGGCCCTATTGAACAGCTCGACCAGGCCGCATTACGGGACTACCGCCGACTTTGCCAGCGCTGCGATCAGGGCGGCAAGGTTCTGGTGCCCCACCGGGAATCTTTTTTTGGCCGACCTCTGCCCGCCATTTTAGTACGCCCGCACGCCGCCAATAGCCTTACCCGCCGCCGCTTTGGCCTTCAGGCCACTGTTGGACTCTTTAACTGGCAGACCCGCCCCCAGGCGTTGAGTCTGGCGCTCGACACCCTGAACCGCAAAGGCTCCAGGCTCCGCGCACAGGATTTCTGGACCAATCGCCCGGTAACTCTGGCCAACGGCGTGCTCACCGCCAACTTACCGCCGCGTCACCATTTGCTTGTGGATATCTTGTAAACAAAGGGAAACCATGCCCCGTACCATTGTCACCCATTGGCAGCACGCCCCCACCGGAGCCACCGGTAGCCGCGATGCGCATTGCCTCTACCCCGGCGTCCCCGTCGCCATAGACATGCAAAAGCGGGTTGGCCGCAACCGTATCATCTACAATGGTCCCGCAGCCATCTGGCCCGAAGGGTTGCCCATGGGCAATGGTGATTTGGCCGCCATGGCTTTTCAACCCGCCGACTCTCTCTGTTGGGGATTGACCAAATCGGATGTGCGCGATCTGCGCCATCCCGTAGTTCCCTGGTGCGATCATCCCACCATTCGCCGCATCTTTGAAAATGAGCACAACCATCTGCTCACCGATCAGATCAACGAAGAAGAATGGGATTTCCGCACTTATTTCCCTTGTTTTCTTCCCGCCGGTGGCCTCTGGCTTAGCGCGCTCCACCAAGGCGAGCTTGCCGTCAAACGCCAGGTGCTGGATTTGTATCAGGCCCAGCACACCCTGGAGCTGGTCTGTGGCGGGCAAGTCACCAGTTTCGTTTATGCCGACGCCAACGTCCTGGCCATTCGATTGACCGGCATGAACGGGCGACGACTGCGTCTGCGTTTTGGCCCCGAGGCCGTCGAACCTGGTCATGCCGGAGATGATAATTCCCCCACGGCCCAATTGATCCGCAAAGAAATTTTCCGCCGCCAATTGCGCCACTGGCAACCCGACCAGGGTCGGTTACAGGTGGACTACGCCGATGGCCACCGCACCCTCCTGATGCTTCAGATTCGCGGGGCTACCCTCGGCTTTAGTCAGCCCGACGCCAATGAGGCCACGGTGGACTTGCAGGCCGACACCGTAGATATTCTGATGACTATTGCCACCTCGCGACAGGGGGCATTTCTGCAGCGCCGCGCTTCCCTGCTGCTGGAAACGGCTTGGCAGCGCAATGTGGACCGCCTGCTGGCCGATCACCACAATTGCTGGCACGAGCGCTGGAGTCGTTCCGCTGTGCATTTGCCGCAGCGCATTCTCGAAAGCCTGTGGTTTTACGCCAGTTACACCATGGCCTCCAGCAGTCGCGGAGCTTATCCAACTCCGCTGATGTCGGCCTGGAATCTGCGCCTGGATCAACCCTACGGCGGTGATTTTCACAACAATATCAACTCCCAGATGTGCTACTGGCCACTCCCCGCCGCCAATCATGCCGATCTCATGCCACCCTTCCTCAAACATTTCTGGTCGGTTATCCCCGAAATGGAAATGGAAACCCGCCGCGTCTGGAATCTCCCCGGCATCAAGGTGCCCTTTGCCAGCATGGGCCGCGGAATCGACCATTGGGGTGTCGGATACTGGAGGTACGAACTCTTTGTTTCCGCCTGGCTCGCCCAGGTCGCTTGGTGGCATTACGAATTCACCGGCGACCGCCAGGCGCTTTTACAGTTTGGCTGGCCGCTGATTCAGGGTGTAGCTGAGTTTTACATGGCCTATCTCGAGACCGATCCCGCCACCGGCAAACTTTCCCTGCCGCTGACCAAACTCTGCGAAGACACCATGTTCAATGTCGTCCCCGCGCAGCGGTTGGTGCGCGATGCCGGCCTGGATTTGACCGCCGTCCACAGCCATCTGCGCGATGCCGCACAAGCCGCCGATGTAATCGGTCAACCCCAGCCTGCCGCCCGTTACCGCTCTGCCTTGGCCAACCTCAATCCCCTGCCGGTCGTAGGCGGAGAATTTTCCCCCGCACCCGCAATGGCCATGGACGTACCGGTGTCTCATCCCTATCAGTTAGCGGCCATTTATCCAGCCGGGCTTGTCACCCAACTCGGCCCCGCGTCCCTGTTGCCCATCGCCCAGCGTACCTTAGCTCAGGTATGGCGTTGTTCCTCGCGCGTCAGCATCGGCC
Organism: Phycisphaerae bacterium; assembly: GCA_013044065.1. GTDB lineage: Bacteria > Planctomycetota > Phycisphaerae > WQYP01 > WQYP01 > JABEVA01. Next base: position 2,523 of record JABEVA010000350.1, on the reverse strand, counting down.
AGCCCGATACCGGCAGGTTACGCTGGAACGATGATCTGTCCATGGGTTGGATCGCCACCGCCCGGGCCTGGATGGGCGATGGCGATGGCGCTCTTGATGCTCTCCTCAATGGCTGGGTTACCAGCACCCTTAAAACCAATGGCTTTTTGACCGAGCAATCACGCCGCCCCAGTGAGCGTTCCGCCATGGGCTGGATGCAAAATCAGCTTTGCGGCCTTGCCAACGGCATCAACGAAATGCTCCTGCAAAGCCATTCCGGCGTCATCCAGATTTTCCCCGCATTGCCTGGCACCTGGACCGACGTGAGCTTTGTGCACCTGGTAGCTCGGCCTGGCGTCCGCGTTTCCGCACGGCGCAGCGGCGGTATCATCCGATGGGTGGTGCTTTCCGCCGAGAAACAAAACACCGTATGCCTGCGCAATCCCTGGCCAGGCCAAGCTCTCGAATCACTGGCCGTGGTGGATACCTCCTTTCCGGACGTGCTGATGCCCGTCGCTGCCAATGATGCCGGCCATCTGCTGCTGACCATCCTGCCCAATCAACCGCTGATGGTTGTCCCCAAAGACCGGCTTCCCCTGGAACCCGTGATTGATGCGCCCCACGATGATGGAATCGAGCCCTGGTCCTTTACCGGCCCGATCCCGCTGCGTCCGGGCGATCCACAGCCGGATGGTACCTGGACCAGTTGGTGGGGTAAGCCGTAGCGGTCCCGGCTCCTCAGCGGATCTTTGTTCCCATCATAGCCTCCACGCGCCGCAGCACCGTGGAAGCCTCTTAAAAAAATGCTGCACCACCAATGAAAGCGAGTACGCCCTTATGCCATCGACCAACCCGCAACCAGCCCATCACACCCCTCTGGGCCCCGCCGCCTTTGGCGATCTCCGCTTTGGCATGATTGTTCATTATGGCCTTTACAGCCTGCTCGGTCGCGGCGAATGGGCCTTGAATCGTGAGCGAATCAAGCTTGAAGAGTATCGCTCCTTGATGCCGCAATTCACCGCTGAAAACTTTGATGCCGAGGTGATCTGCAAGCTCGCGGTCGCCGCCGGCATGCGTTACCTGATATTCACCACCATGCACATCGACGGCTTTCGATTGTACGATACCGCGCATAGCGATTTTACCTCAATGCACGCGGCTTGCCATCGGGATTTAACCGCCGAGGTCGTCACCGCCGCCCGTCGCCATGGTCTCTATATCGGCCTCTACCACAGCCTGACCAACTTGATGGATCAGCCCGACGGCGTTGCCGCTCTGGAGGATCCTGCCGCATACCGCACCTTTATAGCCCGCACCCACCAGCGGCTGGAAGAGCTGGTGCGGCGCTTCACCCCCATCGACATCCTCTGGTACGATGGATGGTGGCCCTTCAACGCCCAGGGCTGGCAGGCCCAGGCCATGAACGACCTCGTTGGTTCCATCCAACCCGGCCTCTTGGTCAATGGTCGCAATGGCCTGCCCGGCGATTTTTCCACTCCCGAAGGCCATTTGTCCGCACCCCGCCCGTGGCGACCATGGGAAGCTTGCATGACTCTCAACAACAGTTGGGGCTACCATCAGGGTGACCACGAATGGAAAACACCAGGCCAGGTTGTCGATATGCTCGCCACTGTGGCTGCGGATCACGGCAATTTGCTCTTGAATGTGGGACCGCGCGGCGATGGCTCTATTCCCCAACCGACCATCGATGTCTTGGAATCCGTTGGCCGCTGGCTCCAGCGTTGCGGCGTTTGCATTTTCAACACCGACCGATTTACCTACGGTCTGCGCCAGCGCGGCGACCACCGCGGAGACTGGCACCACCATGGCCCCATGACCGCACGTGGCAATACCCTCTATCTGCTGCTGCGCCGCTGGCCGGGACGTGAAATGGCCCTCGGTGGCCTGCAATGCCGCGTACTGACGGCAAAACTTTTAGGCCTCCCCGCCTCGGCCAACGGCCACCATCTGAAAATCGCTCAAACCACCGATCGCCTGGTAATCCGTGGTTTACCCGAAAATCCACCCGACCCGGTCTGTACGGTTCTCGCCCTGGAATGTGACCGCCCGCCGGAGCTCAATTTAACCGGTGGCATGCGGGTGCCGCGGGTGCCCCATCCCCCATACGATCCGTGTCCGTCCGATTTGGCCCATGGCTAAAATAATCTCAACCTCTCTTAAAAGGAGCTTTTCCATGTCAAAATCCGCTAAATTCTTCGCATCGCGCAAAGACTTTCGCACCCACCCCATCGTTTCCCAAAAGCCCTTTACCAGCGCAGCGTCTATTGCGCCCTCTTCCTCGATCTCTCCTGTTCACCTGTTCTCGCGCAGCGCCACGCGCGAGTCCCGTCTGGGTGGCCCCGGGCAGTTGCCTGCCCAGGGCTCCCGCAGACCCGTACGTGCGTCCATTAATGCATACGGTTCCTCAGTTCATGGTTTCGCTGGACGCGGCAGACCGAATGGACCGCCACCGCCACCGGAAGCGGATATCGCTCCAGCAGACGGTAGAATTTCGTCCAGTTCAGGGTCCGTCCACGGTGGCGG
>JABEVA010000044.1 GCA_013044065.1 Phycisphaerae bacterium | reverse complement strand
GTTGTTGTGGATACGTGAGGCTCCAACCAGGGCGGCAGACGCAGGGGTATATGGGCCAGAGCCGGGTTAAGACGGATGGCCCTTTGGTACATGGCCTGGGCCTTGTGGTTCTCACCGGCCAAGAGGTAAAGCGCGGCTAGCTCCTCGACGGCCCCCAGATCATGCGGATCCAGCAGCAGCACACGCTGATAGGCTTTTCTGGCCAGAAGGTATTGATGCAGTTGTTGGCAGCACCAGGCGTATTCCGACCAGGCAAAGACCTGTTTGGGAATGCGGTCTATAACCCGTTCCCAATACCATTTGGCCCGGTGATACTGGTGCAAATCCTGATGCAGTTGGGCCAGCCCCATGTGTACGTAGGTGTTATCCGGCAAGGCGCGATTGGCCTTTTTCAGGTAAGGCATGGCTTGGTGGAGCAGTTTTTTGTTATGGAACCGATTTCCCAGCGTGTTGAGCGATTCACCATAGCCCAAATTTCCTTCGCCGGAGTTGGGGTCGTAGGCCAGAACATGGGCCCATAAATAAGCGCTGGATTCGTAGTTGAGGCTTTGGCCGTAGCTGATGTCCGCAAGCAAGACAAGAATGACGGCGGAACAAATGCTGAAAACGGGTATGGCTCTGGTGCCCGCCCACTGGCAAAGCCGCCATAAAGCGGCGGAGAAACCGGTGATCAGTGCGATGCAGGACAGGTATTGATAATGATCGGCTACAAAGGTGTACAGCATGGTGTAATAGGAAATAAATCCTAAAACCGGCCCGATCAACAGGGTGTAAATGATCAGCATGACCAGAAAGCCCCGGCCCAGGCGCTGGCGCAGCAGCCACGCGGCGGCAAATACGCCCACGGCGGCGATAGGGTACACCCAGTGCCACCCAGCCAAGGTGTGAAGGTTCCAGCGCCGGTAAACTTCCAGCAGAGGAATGGGCCAGAGCAGTTTGCCGGGATAAAACCACCAGGCCCGGCCCGCGATAAGCACCCGTTGCACGATGGTTAAATCCCATGGGCGGCCTTCCGCACCGGAAGCGGCGCGTTCCACATGAATGGTAATCCATGCGAAGAGCAGCGCCACGATAAACCAGGGGACCACGGCGCGAATATCCTGCCACTTAATTTTGCCGCGTTTCCACCACAGCAGTGCCAGCAGCACCAACGGCAGGGCCAATCCGGAGGTCTTGGCCAGCAGCGCCAGCACGAACAAGGCGGTGGCGCACCAATACCATTTCCAGTGATATTGCGCCGGTGGAAGCTGGCGGTCCGCAAGCGGGTCGGTGGGGGCATCAAGTCCACAAGCCCGCACGTAAGCCAGGGTGGCCAGCAGGTAGAAAAATGCGGAGAGCAGATTTTTCATTTCAGCCACCCAGCCCACGGTTTCCACCTGTACCGGATGAATGGTGAAAATGGCCGCTGCCAGCCAGGCTCCGGGAATACGTAATCGCACCAACAGCCACCACAGCAAAAGTCCATTGGCCGCTTGCAGCAGCACATTTACCAGGTGATACCAGATGGGATTGAATGCCCAGGTGTGATATTCGAGGCTAAAGACGGTAAACACCAGGGGATAATACTGCGGATCCTGGGTGAGATTGATCCAAGCCATGATGAGTTTATCCCAGTGCAGCACCACCGGATTGTGCAGCAGCCAAAGACGGTCGTCCCAGATGAACCTGGCCAAGCGCAGAGGGGCGTAGACCACCAAGGCCAGCAGGATGATACCCACCGCGCCCACCGGCCCGGCCCAGCCGGCGGTGGTGCCGCCAGGCAGGCTGGCGTTTTTTGGGTCAGGCGGGTGGGCGGAGTTTGGTTTTTCTTCAAGCATGAAATATTCCGATGTATGACGAGCCTTAGTGTAACATGACGGGCGTATTATTCATGAGGAGGTCCAGATTTGGGCGAAGGTCGCAGGTGCGGCCTATGAGCCATGATATTGGGATCAATCTTTTGGGCCTGTTTCACGCAGGTCCGCGACTGGGCCGCCAAGCCCTGCTTTTGCAAGGCCACGGACAAAAGCATCCAAGTCATGGCATTGTGGGAATTTATTTTCAACGCATGACGCAATTGGACAGCGGCGCGCCGGTAAACCTCGTTGCGCAGCAAAAACAAGCCGTAGGCCTGGTATAACTCGGCGTTGTGGGGGCGGCGGGCCAGCAGGGTGTGAAATTCCTCGTTGGCCTGATCGACCAGACCAATACGGGCCAGCAGGCGGGCATAGGCAAAGCGCAGGGGAATATTTTCGGGGTCCAGCTTCACGGCCCGGCGATACTCGCGCACGGCAAAGGCCAGTTTGCCGGTGTGCAAAAATACCGCTCCCAGGGCTACGTGCGCCGCGGTGTAGGAGGGGGAGGTTCGCACGGCTTTGCCCAGATACTTTACCGCCCTGTCCCAATGTCCCATGTACATGAGTACCTGCCCAAGGGCCATGTTGGTCTGAGGCATATCCGGATGGGCTTTAACCGCGGCTGTGGCGTAGCGTAGCGCCAGTGTGATCTGGTGATGGGCCAGGGCCACAATGGCCATACGACTTAAGGCGTGGCCATTGTGGGGGTCGCGTTTGAGGATATCGGCCAGTTGCGCCAGGCCCGCTTTGGTATCGCCAACTTCGAAGTCCACCTTGGAGAGCAGCAGTCGGGCGGCAAGGTCGTTGGGATCAATGACAACGGCCTGTTGGGCCTGTCGCCGAGCGCTAAATACCCGGGCCGGGCGAAAACGCATGGCAATTTGAGCCAGGTTATTGTGTGCGGGCCACGCCAATGGATTGGTTTTGAGGGTGCTCTGCCAAAGGAGCGAGGGATATTGATAAAGCTGGGCGCTGAGGTTGGAAACGGTCAGTAAAATCAACACCACCACCAGGCCCAAGGCCTCCAGAGTGATGCGCCCCCCGGTCTTAAGCCGATCATGCCAATGCCGCCAGGCGGCACCAACGAGTGCCATAATCCCCAGAATGGCCAGGTAGGAAAGGGTATTGGCGGCGGTGGTGTAACGCATCCAGGGCAGCTTGATCAGGCCGATCACCGGCAGCAGCGCTAAGAGATAAAACCCCAATCCCAGGAGAATGGCCCGGCCAGTGAGGTTGCGATTCGCCGCCAACCAAATCAAACCGGCGAAGACCACCATGGCGGCCACCAGGGGCAGATAGGCCCAAAAACCGGCGGCGGCAATGGACCAAGGCTTGTAGATCAGGGTCAAGTTTACCGGCCAAAGCAGCTTGGAAAGATAAAACCAGAACGCCCAGCCGCTTATCGCCAACCGCTGGTTGAGCGGAAGATTGGCCTTGGCGGCCACCGGCCCTGAAAACCAAAGCGTGGCCGCCACGACCAGCACCATAAAAACCAGCACCGGTACCAGATCACGCCACAGTTGCCGGTTCAGCGGTTTACCCTGCCACCATGTCAGCAGCAGCACCAGCAGCGGTGCCCCCGCAACCAACATGGGATGGCAAAGCAAGGCCGCCACGATGAACCCCAAACTGACGATGCGTCGCCATTGGTGCTGGGGGGCATCGAGATAGTCAACCCAAAACCACAGGCCGGCAAGCAAGAAGCCGGTGGCCAGGATGCTGCCGGTCTGGGAAATGTATGCGGTGGTTTGCAGGGTCAAGGGATGTGTGGCAAAAATGAGGGCGGCGGCGAAGGCTCCGGGAATGGCCAGCCGGAGCAGAAATCGCCAGAACAAAATGGCCAAGCCGCTGGTAAGGAGCAGACTTAGGACATGGTAGCCCAGCGGAGATGGGCCAAACCAGTGGTATTCCAGCCAGAAGAAGGTTTTGGTCAAGGGGGCGAAGTGCGTTTGTGACGGAGAGTACCAGAGATTGGTCAGGCCCGCTTTACTGGTGACCAGCAGGTTGTTGAGAATGTTGTGCCAATCCTGCCAGATGAAGCGACCGTTGAGCGCCGGCCAGGAGGCGATGCACACGGCGACCACCAGCAAAGCTCCGTTGACGAAGGTGCGCAATGGAATGTTCCAAGCCATCCATTGTCGGGGGGTGGGCAAGCTGCCACCTGCCGCGTTTGCCGCCGGTGTTGCGTCGCTGTTTGCCGCTGTGTGCATACGTGAACCTCGTTGTTACCTTATCCGCCAACACCGGTCGGGTGTCCGGTGGCGACGGGAATTGTACCTCATCGGGCCAAAGTAGGCAGCTTGGCTCAGGGCCGGCCCAGCGAGGTGGCGGGGTGCTTGGCCTTAAGCCAGGTCTGAATTTGCGCCGCCCGGTCGCGCTGCTGCCGGGCGATAGCGTGGTTGCCCAGCCGATCCATGGCTTGGGCCAGAGCCAGATGGACCAAAGCCTGATTGGCCCAGGCTGCCGCGGGGGGAAGGCGGCCGCGCTGTCGCAGGATGTTGATTCGCTTTTTACCCAAAGCCATGGCCTCCCGAAATTCAGCCGCGGCATCCGCGGCATGGCCGGTCTTGAGCAGATCAAGACCGTACCTGAAATGGGCGGGGACGAATTGCGGCGAGATAAGCAGGGCCAGCCGGTAATGCCGCATTGCCGCCAAGGGTTGTGCTAATTGATCCAGGGTTACGGCCAGATCGTACTGGGCCATGGTGTTGCGCGGCTCAATGGTCACTACGGCGGTATATTGCAGGGCGGCCGCTTTGTAATGATGGGCCCGCACCAGCAGTTGGGCCAGCGTAAAGTGCAGGTTGGCCGATCGGGGGAAAAGCCGCAGGCCGTGGCCCAAATCCGCCAAGGCCATTGGCCATTGCCCCATCCGTTCGTAACATGCAATCAGATGTTCGATGACAGTGAGGTTGTGGGAATCAAAGGCCAGCGATCGGCGATATTCCGCAGCCGCCAGAGGAGAATTGCGCAGCAACCGCAAGGCAAAGTCGCCCATATCTTGATGCACCAGGTAATTGTCTCCGCCGGGAAGCATTTCCGCCTGCTGATACAAAAGCCAGGCCCGCCGATCATGGTGATCCGCAAATTCGCAACTGGCGAGATTTTCCATCGCAGCCCAGTTGGTTGGATCATATCTAAGCACATGGCTCCAGACGCGCTGCGGCGGCACGTAGACCCACGTTTGTGCGTAAGCCACCAAGGCCAACATCAGCACCCCGGCACCGGTGAGGCCAAAATATCCCGCGCGCCAGAGATTTTCAGGCCGGGGGCTGGCGGCAACCGATGCGGAGATTGTCTTTAGTCGAGAGTGGCCTTTTTCATACACCCACGCGAGGGTTTCCACCACCAGTACAATCGGGCCAATGCAAGCCAGGTACTGATAATGATCCGCCACGAAGGTGTAGATCATGGTGTAGAAAGAAATAAAACCGAGGGTGGGAAAGAGCGTGAGCAGAAAGAAGGCTATTGCCGCCAGCGGCCCTCGTCCCAGCCGCTGGCGCAAGCCCCACAACACCGCCACGAGCAGCACCACCGCAAGCGGATAGCACCAGGCCCAACCGTGAAGATCGGCGAGGTGCCAGCGAGGGTAAATTTCCAGCAGGGGATGCGGCCAGATGAGCTTGAAAAGATAAAACCATACATCGCGTCCGGCGATAATCGTCCGCTGGGCCCAGGTAAAGTGAAATGCGCTGCCGTGCGCGCCGGATTGCTCGCGTTCGGCCACAATGGTTACCAGGCCCATGACCAGGCCCAGAATAAACCAGGGAATGGTGGCCAGCACATCGCGCCAAGGCAGGCGTCCACGTCGCCACCAGATGACCACCAGCAGCACCGCCGGCAGTGTGCATACTGCGGTTTTGGCCAACAGGGCCAGCGCAAAAAACACCGTGGCCAGAAGATACCAGCGGTACGCCGGTCGCGTCGCCGCCGCTGGAGCCTGCTCCTGGAAACCCAGGAATCGCAGATAAAACAAGAATGCAGAAAAATAGAGAATGCCGCTGAGCAGGTTTTTCTGTTCGGCGGCCCAGCCCACGGTTTCCACCTGCACCGGATCAATGGTAAATAGCAATGCCGCCAGCCAGGCCCACCGGCAACCCAAACGGCGCAGCACTCTCCACAGCAGAATTCCCGCCGCCGCCTGGAGCAAAATATTGACAATGTGATAGCCCAGCGGATGGCCGGCCCAAAGCCGGTATTGGAGAAAAAATCCCGTGAAGGTCAGGGGATAATATTGAATGGTGTCGCCAAACTTAAACCAGATCCACCACAGCCCATGCCAATGTCGCAGCACCGGATTCTGGTAAATCCAGCCGGCGTCATCCCAGATATAACCGGCATGAACCAGCGGCCAATAAATGGCCCAGGCTGCCGCGAAAAGGGCCAATCCCGCCAGCCAGGGGGATTTCCAGAGTCGCCGGGCGGCGTGGGAAGGATCCGTCGGCAGCCTGGGAAGACTGGAAACAAAGGGTATTGGCTTCATGGGTCGTGGCATCCAAGCGTTACGGTCGGGTGGGCGGCAAGATGGGCGAACGGGGAACCTTTGGCGCGTGATGCGGTTGCGGCCGGGCCAACGCGGCCTGATAACGGCGGGCCAGGGCCAATTGCTTTTGGGCCTGACGTGGATGGCCTTCGGCCTGGAGCACGCGGGCCAACAATTGGTGAACGTGCCAATTGACCTGGGCACTGGGCACGTGCAATAAAATAATTTCGCTCAACTGGGCCGCGGCCGCCCCGGGGTGTCCGTGCTTAAACAGGGCTTGGGCATACATGTAATGACCTTGGAAAAAGCCGGGTAATCTTTCCAGGGCCTGGTGATATTGGGCCAAGGCTTGGTGCCAATGGCCGGTCTTTTCCAGAAGATAGGCTCGATCGTAGCGGGCCAGCGGATCGTAGGGGTTGAGTTTAATGGCGTGCGTGACCGCGGTCAGAGCGTGCCCATAATGGCCTTGGTGGTCCAGCACCACGGAAAGTGTGAACCACAGCGAAGCGGAACCGGGCATCATTTTGAGTCCACGATATAAATCGGCCAGGGCCTTTTCGGGCCGGCCCATCTTCAGGTAACAATGGGCCAGACTGCCGATAGCCAGGGGACGATATTTATTGGCTTTCAGGGCGGTAATAAATTCCTGGCGGGCCTTGGGGTAATCTTTGCGTAATAAATACATCAACCCCAGATCATAACTGATGCCGCCGCTGTGCCGGTTCAAACGACGGGCGGTGTCCAGGTCGCGGCGGGCCTTGACATATTCCTTGGCGTTGAGTTCCGCCACGCCCTTATTCATGTACGCTCCCCAACTGCCATGGTTGTATTCCAGGGTGTGCAGCCAAACATCTTTGGGGTGGGCAAAAATGCGGCTGTGATAAAAGGAGACTCCAACTTCCAGCGTCAAAACCACGCCGGCCAGCAGCACGGCCGGTATTCGCAGATGGCGGTACTTGGCCGCCAGGCCGCCACCGACGCCCGCCACGAAAGCCGTGAAGAACGGCACCCCCAGATATTGCAGATGGTCCGCCACCAGTGAATGAATCCAATACGACATTTTGACTAAACCCAGCACCGGCATAAGCACCATGCAAAATCCGCCCAGCGCCATAAGCACCGGACGCCCCCATCCGCGCCGGTAATACCAAGCCGCCGCCAGCACTGCCGCCAGGGCCAGGTCCGGCAGCCACGCCCACCATTGCGTCGCCGGAATCACCCAGCGGGGATAAATTTCCAGCAGTGGATGCGGATAAATATCCTTGCCCAGATAAAACCAGACTTCCCATCCCACGCCGGCAATACGTGTTCCGATACCGCGGGTGTAGCCGCGAATCGAGGCATTATCCCACTGATAAATGCAGGTGATAATTCCCATCACCAGCGAAGCGATGAAAAACGGCACCGTGCGCCACAAGTCCGCCCATTGCCACTTGCCGCGTCGCCACCATACGCAAAGCAGCAGCAGCACCGGCAACATCACCACCGTGGTTTTGGCCAGCAGAGCCAGTACGAATACGGTGATGGAAAAACCGTAGAGCCACCACTTTTTACCCCGTCCAGTGCGCATGGTTGCCGTTAAAGACTCTATGGTATCGCGGCGGAGAGCGGCCTCGGCGGCTACGACGGCGTCAAAATCCAGATACAGCATCCAGGCCAGCATGAACAACGCCCAGGAGAGAGTGTTTTTAAGTTCGGCGATCCATACGGTGGTTTCCACGGCCACCGGATGGACCGCAAACAAAGCCGCTCCCAGCCAGGCGGCGGGTATTTTCAGTTGCTTGAGCACACGCCACAAAAAGACAGCCCCCAAGGCATGAAAGCCCACATTGACCACGCGCCAGGCAAGATAATCAAAGCCCCACAGCCGCCATTCGATCCAGAAGGTCGAAGAGGTAATCGGAAAATAGTCCGGGGTGTGGCGTGTGAACCAAAATTTCAGAATTCCCCAGGGATCTTTAATCAGCGGATTATGGAAAATCAGCGGGCCGTCATCCCAGATGCGCCCGCCGGATATTCCCGGCCAGATGGCCAGCAGTGACAGGGCGAATATCAGCAGACCCAGCAGAATTTTTTGCCAGCCGATACGCTCACGCACCAGCGTCCAGAGTTCGCTGCCGCTGGTGGGGGGCGCTGGGGGTGTGATATTGTCGGTAAGAGCCATGGGGTGATCATACCTGCTAAGCCTTGGGGCCGCGAAAACGCTCCAACAGCGAAGCAATCGCGCCCAGTGCCTGTTCCAGCACTTCCGGACTCGGTACCGGTATTTTCATATACGATTCTCCGGTGTGCGGGTCTTGATGCAGGAGCGAAGAGCTCGCCGGGAGCCGGGCAGAGGGCTTGGTATTGCTTTGGGACAAAGCGGCGGTGCGACTTGCCGCGGCCAATTCCTCCAGCACACCTAGCCCGGCTTGCAGCAACCCGGCCCACGGATTGGCCTGGTCGGGCGGGCTTGTTTGTGCCGTTGGTTCCGGGCCGTGCCGGGGCCGACCCGCGGCGGAGCCACTTTGGCCGGAGGGTTCTTTCCCGTTGGCCGGGGCTTCGTCGTCGCCTGGCTGCGCGGCCTGGTTCATCTCCGTTGCTTCCGCCGCCGCCTCCGCGGCCACATCATAGGCGGGAGTGGGTGGCTGCGGAATGGCACCGGTGGTTTGTTCCACTGTTTCGATGAATTTGGTCAGCCGCGTGCCCCCCAGCATGACCGTGGATTCGCCTTCATCGAGGGCACCGGAAAAGAGCGACTTTTTGAACCGCAGCACCGCCAGCATACCTTCTTCAATGGTGTCTTTAGCGACAAAATTCACCACCTGCACCGGGTGGAGTTGTCCTAGGCGATGCACACGACCGATGCGTTGTTCCAGCACCGCGGGGTTCCATGGCAGATCGACATTCAGCACGGTGGAGGCGGCGTGCTGCAAATTTAAGCCCACGCCGCCGGCATCGGTGGCCAGAAAGGCCCGGCAATTCTTGTCTTCGTGGAAGCGGTCCACCAGATCTTTGCGTTTTGGTCCCGGCACACCGCCATGAAAGAGCACATGGGTCCACGGTCGGTCTTGCAACCGGCGCTGCAGCAGTTCGTGCATACGCAGCCACTGGCTGAAAATAACGACTTTTTGATCTGGATCTTCCAGAATTTCGTCCAGCAAGATGGCCAGTTCATTGGCCTTGAAGCCGAAATCCGTTTCATGATCGAGCAGGTAGGTGCTGTCGCAGCTCATACGCATATTCTGCAGGGCAATCATCAGGCCCTGCCGGTCCGCTTCGGATAAATATCTGTGCCGCCGCCATTTCTGCACCAGCCGGGCCACCACATCGCGATTTTCGCTGTGATGGCGGGCCTGCTGCGGAGTCATGGGTACAAAGAAAGTTTTATCCAGCCGCTCCGGCAAATCCTTAAGCACCAGATTCTTGCGTCGCCGGATCAGGATGGGTTGCAGGGTGCGACCGATGACATCAAGCTGTTGATACCCAATCACCCGGCCCGTTTCGGGGTCGTGCTTCTGGTGGCGATGCAGAAATTCATAGGTCGGGCCGAGCCGATAGCGATCCACAAATTGCACCACGGAAACCAGTTCTTCGAGTCGATTTTCCAGCGGCGTTCCGGTGAGGACGATGGCGTAGGGCGAAGCTATTTTTTTCACACAGCGGGCGGCTATGGTGTTCCAGTTTTTGATGCGCTGGGCTTCATCGAGAATCACCATGTCCGGGGCCCAGGCTTCAATGAGATCCAGATC
>JABEVA010000349.1 GCA_013044065.1 Phycisphaerae bacterium | reverse complement strand
GGAAGAACTTGCCGCGGAGGCAAAGAAAAAATCCACCGCATTGCTCTGCTACGAACGACTCCACGAGGAATGTCACCGCGGCATCGTGGCGGAATTACTGGCCGATATGCTGGATGCCGGAATCGTGGCGATGTGAATCCCGCTGCGGTGGCGATGGCAACACCGCCGGGTTTGCCACTGGATTCCGTGGGGGGAGTGGTAATTGTTCCACGAATGTCTTGTGCGAATCTCTTGGAGGCGTCCCGGTAGTCCTGATGTCTATACGGGAGGTCCCCCGTCGGTGCCAAGAAAATAAGCTCGCAAGACGAGCGCAACGGCCATAATTGAATCCCGATGCCAGTCGGGACGTCCGCGTGGGCCGCAGTCCCGTCAGCCATGTTCCAGATAGCGCAGGGGCCGCCGATTCACCATCAAACCGTGTCGTTGGGCCAGGGCGTAGAAGGTTTCAATGCCGTTGCGGGCGGCGGGGGTAATTTGATATTGCAGATATTTGGTGAAGTAATCATGGGCCAAGTCGCGGGGCCAGTGACGCCGCTGCGCATAGCGATTGACCAGTTCCTCGGTCATCGCCGTCCCCTTTTCACGAGCCTCCAGCAGCAGACGCGGCAGGGGGCCGGGGTTGACATCGCTACGCAGCATCCACATCGCAAAGACAAACGGCAGTTTGGTAAACTGCTTCCACTGCTGGCCCAGATCCAACTGCCACGGAAATTCGCCCGGCGGCGGGGCGGCATTGACAACCTTATCGCCGATGAGCAAAAGACTTTCATGGTGGTGGATATCCGCAGATCCCAAGTCGGCTGGCAGTGGAATGACCTCGGGCCGCACATCATAAAATTCCCGCAAAATCACCTGCGCCAAAATCACGCTGGTATGGCTGTCGGTATCGGCATAGAGATGCGTGATGCGTTGCGGTGGCACCCGCGAAAAGATACGCACCGTCAGCGTGGGGCCGTCGCAGGCAATGCCCCCCACGGGCAGCAGCAGCAAATCCACCGGACTGGCCTGGTAATCCACCATGGGCAAAAGGGCGCAGCAGACTTGGCCACGGCTGACCAGATTCAGCAGAGCCGCAGGTACGGCAAAATGCACCTTAACGGCCGGGTTGTCCAGCAGCGGCTCGATGAGCGGCTTGGAATTCAGATAAGACACACATCCAATGTTTAAGGGTTCAGTCATGGCAGCGGATTGTAGTGGACCCAGCGGTGATTTTCCAGATGGAGAACCGTGGCCCGGCCACAAGACCAAGCGGCAGCGCCGCGCTGGGGGATAATACGTATTTGTTTCACGCCGGTAAACAGGCCGTGCTATTGGTCAACTTGCCGGACCGGGGGCGGGGTGAGCGGCTGCAAATGCAGCACTTGCAACAGGTTTTCTTCGCTGGCCCGCGACACCACCCAGCCGCGCCACAGCAGCAGGCCCAGTACGGCCGCCCCAAACGTAAACCCAGCGACATGGCTGATATGGGCAATGGCTCCCCCACCATTAAGGGTACCCCATAAATCCAGCAGAAAGTACACGCCCAGTGGCCAGTAACAGGATACCCGTGTTACCCCGTAAGCCAACAACAAACCCCACGCACAGCACACATCGTTCCGCGGGTAAAGCATAAAAAAAGCCCCCATGACCCCCATGATGGCTCCGGAAGCACCAAGCACCGGAATGGGCGGGCCAAAAATTAGATAAACAAGCCCCGCGAATATGCCCGCCGAAAAATAGAGGGCCAGAAAACGCCAATGGCCGAGCTTCGCATCCACGGCATTGCCAAAAAGCCACAGGAAAAACATATTGCCCAGCAGGTGAATCCAGCCCGCATGTAAAAACAGACTGCCCACCAGTTGCGAGATTTTGAAGTTGCCCGGCTGTTCCAGAAAATAGTCGATCATCTGATCGTGCGGGCCTCCGGCAACGTAACTTTCCACGATCCGGCCGTTTTGCACGCTGTACTGAATGTGGCCGGCCGCCTGGCGTTCCCAACGATTCACCTGCGGGAACATGCCGATGCTGATAGCGCACGTCAAGAAAATGAGAATCCAATTCGCGACCGGCCAACGGTGCATCGGCACATCGACCAGATACGGCAGAAAGAAAAACATATTTTTGCCTCAGGCCAGCCTGGCCGCTACCGTCGCTGTGGCTTAGGCACTGCGAACCGCGGCCATAAAATCGGCGATGCGCCGGGCATCTTTTATACCCGGAGAGCCACTTTCCACGCCCCCGGATACATCCACCCAGTCCGGCTGGGCGATGGTGATGGCTGCGGCCACGTTACCGGGGTTTAGGCCGCCGGCCAGTATCAGCGGCGGCAGGCCCGTGAGCGCCCCAGCGGCGCGGGCCGTGGCAACCCACTGCCAGTTAAAGGAGGTGCCGGTTCCACCCAACCGGCCCGGCACACATGCGTCAAGCAAAACAGCGGCCACCGGAAATGCGGCGGTGCCAATACGCTGGGGCAACTGGGTCAGATCCGCGGGTTGGGCCACGTGGGCCACCAGCCCATACGCTGCTGGTGCGGGTGGTATTGGCCCGGCAAGGCCGCCGCCGGCCGCGTAAACCTGAAATAGCCGCACGCCCAGGGCGGCAACTAAATGGGCGGCGGAATATTCTCCCGTGGCGGAGCCGTCAATTAAGGCCACTGCGGGAACTTGTCCGCTTAGGGCATCAAGGATGGCTCGGGCCTGGGTCAGGTTAATGCGCCTGGGGCCGGAATAAAAATTCAAGCCAATGGCATCCACGCCGGCGGTAGCGGCGGCCACGGCATCCGCCGGCCTGGTGATGCCGCAGATTTTGACTTTCGGACTTTTGACAGGTCGCTGCACGGCAAAGCTCATGGCTCAATGGTATCGTCGGTCGGCCCGTTGTGCTCCACGGCGGCATTACTCTCCGGCGCGGTATGGGAAAGATTTTCTTCCGCGGGTATTGCCGCGGCGTCGGCAGGGGCCGTCGTGGAGGCGGCCGGTGCGGGCGTGGATGGCCCCGTGGAATCCGCAGACTCCTGTCCGTTCAAGGCTTGGTGGGCTGGATCCACCAGGGTTAGCAGAATGTCTGCGTTCGGCTCGGACTGTTCGACGGTTAATTGCCGCAGGCGAATAAGTTCCAGCATGGCCAAAAACAAGCCGATCATTTCGCCGCGTGATTTGCGTCCCACAAACATGGCTTGCAGGGTCAGGGGGCCTTCGCGGGTCAGGCGGTCGATGATATCCGCCTGATGGAGGCTAATGGGGGTGTCATCATAAATGACTTCATGTTCATAAGCGGAATGGCCGATGCTGGCCATGATGGCATTGAAAGCATCAATAAGGGCGAAGAGATCGAGGTCTTCAATTTCCAGCGGAGCCCGGCCTTGGCCATGGCGCACCGCCCGGGGAAAACGCAGGGCTTCGGTATCGGCATGGCGGCGGAGGGCTTCCGCGGCATCTTTGAAGCGTTTGTAGGCCAGCAGTTGTTCCACCAGATCCTTGCGCGGGTCCATAAAATCTTCGACCCGGCCGGTATCGGAACCATCCGGCGAGGCTTCGGGGCGCGGTGCGAGCATCCGGCTTTTGATTTCCATGAGGGTGGCGGCCATAACCAGAAAATCACCGGCCAGATTGATATCAATCCGGCGAATCAGTTCGACATGGGCTAGATATTGGCTGGTAATGCGCGAAATTGGAATGTCATGGATGTCCACCTCTTCTTTTTTGATCAGATAAAGAAGTAATTCCAGCGGACCATTGTAAACGTCGAGTTCAACTCTGTATTCGTTCTGACTCATCACCATGGAGAATACCCTATCGCGGGGCTTGCGCCCACTGCGGCTTCCGGCACTGACCAAAGCGGAACTTGAACGGGAACGGCATCGTCTGGTCTGGACCACGCAGCCCACCGAAATTGTGCCTGGAATTTTTGCCACCGGCGCTATTCCACGCGTCAACAGTTATGAGGATACCGGAGGCGATTTCTTTCTCGATGCCGCCGGGCACGTGCCCGATCCTATCGTTGATGATCAGGCGATTTATGTGGATACGAATTCGGGCGTCGTGGTTATTCTGGGTTGTGCGCACGCGGGCGTCGTCAATACGCTAAGTTATGTCGGGGCTCTTCGGGCAAACGAG
>JABEVA010000003.1 GCA_013044065.1 Phycisphaerae bacterium | reverse complement strand
GCCGGTCTACTCCCGACTCCCGACTGCGGCCACGGCCGCCCACCTCAACCCAAAGACAAAAAAAGTTTGGCAATCTTGGCCATCTTGGCAACCTTACCCGAAAACCCCAACAAAATGGCCCATTTTTCAAGATGGCCAAAACCAAAATCTTGGCAATCTTGCCCCTTGCCACCGCTCTGCGTGCCCCTGCGTCCCCGGCGGTGAAAAATTGTGTTCCCGTCTCCCGTCTTTGGTCGCGGCCACAGCCGCCCCGTGTATTCCATGCTGGAGTTTATCCCGATATCTGTTGGGATGGTAAAAATCGCCTCCGTCCTCTGCGTACCTCTGCGTCCCCGGCGGTGAATCCCCCGTCGTCCCCCGCGCAGCGTGCCAAACCCTTGCCGCCTGTCTTCTTGCAAAAAAAATCTGTTGATCTTGTCGATTTTGACAATCTTACCTCCAAGAATCCAACACCATGGCCATCTCTTAATTAAATGCCAGGTCCACGCGAATCTCGCCCCATTGCCCGTCGCCGCCATTACCGAGCACTCGCCAGTCTGGGGGCATGGATAATGCCCGACTGCCTTTCTCCAGATCAGCCCAGGCCATATACCCGGAATACCCGATTCCTCCATCCGCTCTGCCGTTTACCCGGTGCCCTCGCCGAAAAGTCTACATCCGCTATAATATCCTGCTATGTTCGCTGGGGGTGTCCCGCGGGTTGCAGCTCGGGACTGAGAATACACCCTTGGAACCTGCCTCGAAATGAGTTTCAGGTAGGGAACGCGAGCTTGGGCCGCCCGCAGCCTTTCTCGTATGCCAGCGATTTTAATCGGTTGGTCCGCAGTCTGTAGCGGGTGCTTTTAAGTCCCGCAAGGATCTTTTTACCAAAGGAGTCTGGCCATGATTCAAAAAGCGCCAACGCCGGCTGGCAACGCCAAGGCACTGGTGACACAGTTGGAATTCGCCCGCGCCGGTATGCTTACGCCGCAGATGCACCGGGTGGCGCAACGGGAAGCGCAAAGCCCGGAATTTATTCGTGCCGAAATCGCGCGTGGCCGCCTGGTGATCCCCGCCAATATCCGCCATCTGGCCGGCGCGGCGGGAGGAGCCTCGCCCACATCTCCGCTCGACATCGACTTTCCGCCGCCTGCGGATGTCGGCCATCCGGGTGCCCGCGGCGAGTCCGCGCGGCTTTGGGTGAATCAGACGGTGGACCAACGTTGGAAAATCATCAACGATGCCAATGCCTTCCGTGGGAGCCGTGCCCCAAAACGCCTGGACCCCACCGGTATTGGCCGGATGATGTCCACCAAAATTAACGCCAATATCGGGGCCTCCCCGGTCAGCTCCAGCACGCAGGAAGAGGTGGAAAAGCTCAACTGGGCCCAGAAATTCGGAGCCGATACCCTGATGGATCTTTCCACCGGCGGCAACCTGGTAACCTGTCGTCAAGCCATCATTGACCACAGCACCATTCCCATCGGCACCGTGCCCATTTATTCCATGATCATCGGTCGCAAAATCGAGGATCTCACGTATGACATGATCCTGGCCGAAGTGGAACGCCAGGCCCGTCAAGGCGTGGACTATTTCACCATTCATGCCGGCGTGCTCAAGGAGCATTTGCCCCTGTTAAAAAATCGCCTCACCGGCATTGTCAGCCGCGGCGGAAGTCTGTTGGCCAAAGGGATGATTGTGCATAACAAGCAAAATCCGATGTACGAGCTATTCGATGAAATTTCCGCCATCATGCGCCAGTACGATGTTACCTATTCACTCGGTGACGGCCTGCGACCAGGCTGCTGCGCCGACGCTACCGATGCCGCCCAATTGGCGGAACTCCGCACCTTGGGAGAACTGGTGCAGCGGGCCCGTGAAGCGGGCGTGCAGGTCATGGTGGAAGGTCCCGGCCATGTGCCGATGGACCAAATTGCCCTCAATATGCAGTTGGAACAGCGGGTCTGTGATGATGCCCCGTTTTACGTTTTGGGTCCGCTGACCACCGATGTCTTTCCAGGTTATGACCACATCACCAGCGCCATCGGAGCCACCGAAGCGGCCCGCGCGGGAGCGGCCATGCTGTGCTACGTAACGCCCAAAGAACACGTAGGCCTGCCCAAAGCCCAGGATGTCAAGGCCGGCTGTATTGCCTATAAAATTGCCGCCCATGCCGGAGATATCGCCCGCGGCATCAACCACGCCCGCCAATGGGATGATGATATGTCCAAAGCCCGGGCCGCTCTTAACTGGCCGAAAATGTTTGAACTGGCCTTCGACGGCCAAACCGCGCGGGCACTCCACGATGAAGATTTGGAAGTGGATACCGAATTTTGTGCCATGTGCGGCCACGATTGGTGTTCCATGCGCATCAGCAAGGAAATTCAGGAATTTGCCAGCGGCAAAGATCCGCAATTTCAACCCGCTAAAACCTCCATGGCATCTGTGGGTGTGAATCTGGAAGGTGCCGCACTGCTCCAGCAGCGGGGCGTATTAACCCAGGAGCAAATCCGCAACCTCGCCCACAAAGGCAAAAAAGCCGACTGCCACAGTGACAACATCGCCGATCCGGAACAGGCCAAACTGGTGCAGTTGGAACAATTCCGAAAATAATGCATTTGGGCGGGTGCGGCGAGCGGCTATTACTGCCCCGTGCCGGCCCGCGCTTTATTTTTTTCCGCCGCTTCTTTTGCCAATTCAAAAACATCATGAACAAACGGCAAGGGAAAGGTCGACCGTCTGTTTTTGGTCAGCCAATGCGTAGTGGGAACGACCACCGGATTAAACACCGCCACCCGAAACCGCGATTGCCCGGTATTGAATATGGCGTGCCGCACACCCGCTGGGACAACGGCAACTTGTCCCTCCGTCAGTGGCTGGGGCTTATTCTCAAAATAGACCAACCCTTCGCCCTCCAGGCAATGGAGGATCTGTTCCTGGTCGTGGTAATGCGGTCCTACGTATCCCTTGGGCTGGTACGTAACCAGGAACATCGACGATTTCGCGGCGCCGCTTTCCGCAGTTACAAGCCCCTCTACCGAAATCTTCTGGTTGCTAAAACTCCGTGGTGCGGATTGGGTAATAACCGGCATTTTTCGCCTCCTACAGCGCGGTTCCATCTAAACGAAATCGCGCCTCGACACACCCCTGCACTGCGGTACGAATTGTGGCGGGCAGGCATCGCCTTTAATTGTTATCGGTACACCCCCGGCCAAACTTGCGGAGAAAGCCCTACGATTATAGCTAAGTTATCCTTTACATTTGAAATGAGACAGACGCTTCCAACATTTGCCCATCCTGCCCCCCCACGGACATCGTCGCATTTGTGCCAACGATTAGAATCGTTATTATTGGGCCAAAGGAGCGGGTGAATGACCGTTGTTGCCCATGAAGCTAGCTAGAAGCCCTCGTTCAGCATGCTCTGGTATCGCGCCGAGAGGCATGAACCAGCTGCAGTCTGAAGATCGCGCCGCCCACAATTTGGTATAGGTCTGTGCTTTCCTTTCCACCACATCTGGTTTTGGATTATCTCCATAAATTCGGGGTCAGCACCGACGATCTGGGGCTGGATCTTTTTTGTGGCACTGGCACAACGCTGGTGGAGTGCAAAAGCACGGCATCGCCTCCATCGGCGTGGAAGCCAAGCCCATGGCGCATTTTGCCAGCGCGGTGAAAACCACTTGGGACGTGCCAGCCGGGAGCCTGCTGACCGAAGCGTCGGCGCCTGCCCAGAAGGTTCGAACTACTCTCGAATCGGAACGCGTGCTGGACGATCACAACCTCCCGCTCTTTGGCAACGAAAAGGAGCATGTCCGACGAAAGTTGCTTACACTACCGCCGTAAAAAGTGGGGTTGTTATTGCGCAATTCGATCAGCCTTGTTCCACTGCACAAAACCGTTGGCCTTTGGGGCGAAATTAACCGGAGATCTGGGGTTTGGAAGGACACTTTTTCCGGTTGGCTGTGGCGTCCGCCCTGGTGCAGTCGGTGGGTAATCTCCATTTCGGACCGGAGGTGGGCGTCGGCCCTGCTAAGGAAGATGCGGCGCTGGTAGCGGAATGGTTGGGGCAGGTTGAGGCGCTGGCTGCGGATCTAGTGGCTCTACGTCCACATCGAGAGGTTGCCGCGAGTGTAGTGCATGCCGACGCCCGTAGTCTCTCTGGGCTGGTTTAACATTATGGCCCTCACCCCGGCTGTGCTTTATTTTTCGCTGGCAATGCGGATGCAGCATGTTTGCCCCCCTTGTGGGCTTGCTATCCCAGGGTAGACGTACGCTGCTCATCGTTGACCAGCAGCATCCGCACTTCAATCAAAGAACGTCACGTACCTTCCGCCGGAATTGCCACGATGTAGCAACAAGGCCAATTCCAACGCATGGTAATCGCCCCATAAACTGCTTTCCCCGCAGGGAATATTGTGACCGGGCGGAATGTAATCCCACCCGTTGGGTCGATGGTACACACTGTGCAATATCAGGCCTTGATGATTTTTAGCGGTGCTAAGATACGGCTCGGAAAAAAGCGTTCGGGCGATGCGGTGGGCCATCGCCAGATACCGCCGAGATGCCGCCGGTTGGGTCTTTTTAAGATAATTCGCCAACCGCAGAAATCCCTGGCCGGCAATGGCTGCGGCACTCGAATCAATCGGTTCCGGCGCGGTCCATGGATCCACCGCGGCGCCCGCGTAAACAACTGATCGCGGGATATTTGGCGCTCCGGAATCCCAATACACCATGCCATCCGCAAAACTGTGCTTCATATACCAATCCGCAGTGGCTTGGGAGGCACGGAGAAACGCCTCCGTGACCTCGCGGCGCAAGCCGGCGGCCGTCCGCCCCGGCAACACCAACGGCTCTATTATCCGCCACGTAGTGTTATCCAGTGTGGCCAGAAATTCCAATTCCTCGGCAAACCCCAGCAAGATCCACGAGAGTCCCCGCGTCCAGGTGGTAAATGGCGAATAGCCCTGCTGCGAGCAAGGGCAGCGGTATCGACCATCCAGAACATTGAAGATAGATTCATGCGCCACCCGACCCGGTTCGGTATCGTAGGCATCGCGGCCCCGGCCATAGTACACGTTGAACCGGGCCGTGGTCAGACCGTGCTGGAATGCCCGCGCCAGCAGGTTGACGACCACGTCATTTTCACTCTGCAAGCTATGACCAAGCTGCCACGAGAGCACCAAAGAGCGCAGCGATCGAATGGTATCGCTGAAGAGCGAATGCGGCCCATTAAAAGAATAAACATAGCCGGAATCGCGCCGCAACGGCGCACCGACGGGGTCGGATGGAACGCTGGTCCAGCGCATGGCCTGCACGGCACCGCTGGCCTTGAGTGCCAGCTCCAACATGTCCATTTCCGCCGCGTGGTGCGGGATTTTGCCTTCCAGCATCAGTCGCCGCCAGTGCCCATAGGTGCTGATGTTGTTAAACCCATGATCATGCACTCCCTGGTGCGAAACATGCGCGGGCATAAACCGGCGGATGTTGGTCATTGCTTTGGCTAACAGCGTTTTATCCCCGGTCGCATCAAACGCCAGCAGGGCCATGCCGAACTCAAAACCTTGAGTCCATTGCGTCCAGGCTCGGGCCTGGTACTTTCCGCCAATGGTAAACACCGGAGCTCCCTGCCGGTGATCCCAACTGTCTTCCAGACCCAGAATTTTTTCGCTGGCCAGGGTAAAAACTCTTCCCAGCATGGCCGATGAAATACCGTCACCGTCAGCCCCGTCGCCTGGTGTTCTGGTCTTATTGTGTTGAATTGTCGTATTCCCGAAAGTCAACGCCAACAGCCTTGCTATCCCTGAAAGTAAACTGCCTGCTTCACCGCTTCCGCGACGCGCTGGGCACCCGGTACCACATGGTTCAGCAGTACCTTGCTGTACGGCATCGGCACATCCAGCGACCCCACACGGATGATGTGATGGTCCAGATCATCAAAACATTTTTCCTGTACCTGCGCGGCTATTTCCGCCCCCATGCCGCACGTTGGATAGCCCTCTTCGACCGTGACACAGCAACCGGTTTTTTTTACCGATTCCGCAATCGTTTCAATATCCAAGGGACGCAAAGATCGCGGATCAATAATTTCCGCATCAATGCCATGATCCTTGTGCAGTTGCTCTGCCGCGGCCATGGCCGTCAGGCAACCGTGCCCCCAGGCGACGATGGTACAGTGCGATCCTTCACGTTTGATATCCGCTTTGCCAAAGGGAAGCAGATATTCCTCCGCCGGCACTTCACCGCGGTGGCCATACATGGCTTCATTTTCCAGAAAAATCACCGGATCGTCATCGCGTATTGCGGTTTTCAAAAGGCCCTTGGCTTCGTATGGTGTGGTGGGTACCACCACCTTTAACCCCGGCACATGGGCGTAAAGCGCATCAACCGTCCAAGAGTGGGTCGCCGCAAGCTGCTGGCCGGCTCCGGAAATCCCACGGAAAACAATGGGGACTTTGAATTGCCCACCCGACATATACCGCATCTTCGGAGCGTTGTTCACCACCTGATCAAAGGCCACCAGAGAAAAGGAAAATGTCATGAATTCCACAATAGGTCGCATACCTACCATGGCCGCCCCGACGCCCAACCCCGCGAAACCTGCTTCCGAAATCGGTGAATCCACGACCCGCATGGGACCAAAACGGGCCAACATCCCTTGGGAAACTTTGTACGCACCGTCATATTCCGCCACTTCCTCCCCGATCAAAAATACATCCGGATCACGGTCCATTTCCTCGCACATAGCCTGGTTCAGAGCTTCTCTAAATTGAATTTCCGGCATGAAACGTAATCTCCTGGACGAACAAAGATTGGCACCACCCGGCCGCCACCTGTGACCGCATCAAAGCTGGTAAGGACCATACGGATTGGCGTAAACATCCTTCCACACATCTTGAGTCTGAGGAAACGGGGCGGCATCCGCCCGGTGGTGGGCTTCTTCCACGTGGGCGTGAATTTCGTTATTGATTGCTTGGACCTTGGCGTCATCAAGAAGGTTTTTGGCACGCAGCAGCTTTTCCAGCCGACCAATGGGGTCATGTTCCTGGTAGCCGGCGACTTCTTCCCGCGTGCGGTATTTCTGCGGGTCCGACATGCTGTGTCCTCGATACCGATAGGTTTTTACCTCAATAAACAAAGCTCCATGGCCCGCCCGGCAATACTGCGCCGCGGCCAAAGTCATCTCGTACATTGCCAGGCAATCCATGCCATCCACATGTTTGCCCGGAATCCCGTAGGCATCTCCCGTGCGCAGCTTCAGTTCCACCACCGCCGAGGCCCGCTGCACATGCGTGCCCATGCCGTAACCGTTGTTCTCCACCATGAAAATTATCGGCAATTTGAAAAGTCCCGCCAGATTCAGCGCCTCATGAAAGGCCCCTTGGTTCATCGCTCCATCCCCGAAATAGCAAAGCACGACACGATCTTCCTTGCGATACTTGATCGCCCAGCCCAGCCCTACCGCCAGCGGCACATGGCCTGCCACAATCGCGTGGCCGCCGAAAAAGTTTTTCTCCCGGTCAAAAAAGTGCATCGACCCGCCCTTCCCATGCGAACAGCCGGATGCCTTGCCATAAAGTTCCGCCAGCAGCGACTCGCAATCCATCCCCCGAGCAATAGCATGGCCATGATCCCGGTAGGCTGTAATGATGTAATCGGAGGGACGAACGGCGGCAATACTCCCCACCGCCACCGCCTCTTGACCGACGTAGAGGTGGCAGAATCCGCCGATCTTTTGCTGTTGGTAAGATTGCGCACAGCGCAGCTCAAACTGCCGAATCAGGACCATTTGCCGATACCAGTCCATCATCTGGGCCGGTGAGGGTTCAACCTTCTGGCTCTGCTCAACCAGAGTAATCACAAATCAATCCCCTATTTACAACCCTAAAATACCCCGGGCCAACAGCTTAGGCCGCAGCATTTACATTATACGCCGGCCCGGTCGCGCTTGGATGCCCGAACCTCTCCGGCCCGGCCTCTGGGCTGGCAAGGCGAGTGGATTATTGTATTGCATCGCTGCCGCCACGCCAAGCGTCGATTCCGGAACCCGGATAGCTGGGATACTGGATACTTTTGATACTTTTCGCCAACCCCACTTTGCAACCCGGTGGCTGGGGCTACCGCAAAAAACCGCAAGTCGACAAGATTACCGTCACGTCTTGCGGCGAGGAAGTCAAAATCGCATGCGCGTGCGGCGGCTTTGGTTTCCCCCGCCATAGCTGCCTGCTCGTGCACCGCGATAGCCCTTGGGACGGTGCAATGATCCCCGATCAGAACGCCCCCCGCAGATGTTACATCAGTCGGCCGGGCCGAAACAATTCGCCAACCAGCGGACGGGCGTATTTCAGGTAGGCCTCGCTGATGTCACAACCACGAACCACAAAACCCGTATCCAAAGGTTTGGTCAGCCGGGCGACGTTGGTTAAGGCCGTGGGAAACATCTCAATTTTGTAGGGTTCTTCACTGATGCGTTTCATCGCCACGGAACCGCTGGCCAGCCCCTGGGGTGAAGTGAGGGCATATTCCACGGCCTTGTGTCCGCACAACCGGGCCTCGGCCGCATCGGACGGGCTGACAATAGTCGGAAAACTTCGCTGCAAATAACCGAACGTGTCCGCACGTACACGCAGCTTGCCGCCCGTTTTGGTCTGCAGGGACGCGCCAAGTTTGTCTTTGACCAATGCCGCCAGGTAATCGCCCAAAGCGCCCGTACCAGAAAGCTGCTTATTGCCATGAGCATCGACCTCGCCGCCGGTCATAATTCGCTCGGCCACCAGGCTGGCTTTACCTCCGGCCTGATAACGAATGCCTTCGCTGACGGCAATCACGCAACGGCCGAGCTTGGTGTAGACACGGTCCACATCGCCCAAAAATTGCTCTTCATTGAAATTGACTTCGGGCACATAAATCAGGTGTGGGCCGTCGGTGGAATCATACCGGGCCAGAGATGTGGCTGCGGTCAGCCAACCCGCGTCGCGGCCCATGATGACATCGATTTTCACTCCCTTGAGCGCGCGATTATCCGCATCGTCACCCATTAAAGCCAAGGCCACAAACCGCCCCGCCGAGCCATAGCCAGGGCAATGGTCGGTCGTGCGAAGATCATTATCAATGGTTTTAGGAATATGGTACAGATGCAGGGGATAACCGGCCTTGTCGGCCATCTCGCTGACAATGCGTGCGGTATCGGCGGAATCATTACCACCGATGTAAAGAAAATATCCGACGTTATGCTTTTTAAACGCCTCCAAAATTTTCTGACAATAAGCTTCATCCGGTTTATCG